>USIL01000032.1:0-9037 GCA_900554655.1 uncultured Collinsella sp. | reverse complement strand
GCTTGGAGACCTTGGGGGTCGCGGCCTTGGGCTTGACGGTGACGGCGCTGCCGCCGACCAGGGCCATGATCGGCGCGGTGCCGGCCTCGCCCTGGGCGATGGCGTCGTCGTCGGCGACGATGAGCCAGTAGCCGCAGGGTAGCTCGGCCGCCGTGCCCGCGTTAAGGGCCACGGAAGTTGCGTCGGCATTGCAAATCGCGCGGGCAAGCTTTGCCGTCAGCGCGGTCGTCATATGCCCGTCGGCATTCATCCATTCGGCAGTCTCTTGCGCCGCCGATGCCGAGCTATCGAGCCCCGCATCATGAAGCACGGGAAGAACGGCTTGACGAACCGTGCCATTCGCCCACGTTGCGTCAGTTGCAATTTTATGGCCAGCATCGTCATCATCGATAACTGTCGCCGAAAAGAACTGGTACGCGTCATACCGCGTCGCGACTGTACCGTCCACCGTAATGGCACCGGTGTCGGCAGCACGAGCCGTCCTGGGCAGCATCGCAAAAGAGAGCATAGCGACCGTAGCTATCGTCGCGACGGCCAACAAGCAGCACCAAAGCCTACTCACGGCGACCACCTCGATCTTGATCGCGATGGCGGTGAGCATGCATCCATGTCGCGGCAAAGCACAGCAGCGAAGCGCCAGCCAGATACGTCATAGTCAAGCCGGCACCGCCTGCCTCGGGAAGCGTGGTCGAGTATCTGTTAGTAAAAGTCGGCGGGGTCGAAGAGCCATTGTCGTAGGTGACGGTGGCGACGAGATTCCTCTCACCGTTGTCCACCTTAACCGTAACCTTGTGCTGGGTCCTGTCGTAGGTGATGTGGTCCTTGACGTTGTTCTCGGCGCCCTCGGGGACGACCTCAGAGATGGTATAAGTATAGGTATCGGCCTTGTTGTAGTCGACGTTGAAGGAGACGTTGCCCATGGCATCGTTGGTCACCGTTTGGAGCACCCTGTCCTTGTCATCCTTGAGCGCGAACGAGAACTGACCTTCCTTGAACGTTCCGCCTGCGAGCACCTTCTCTGCGTTAATAACCGCCTTGCCCGTCATGCGGTTGTCGTAGACCCAGATCTCGTCCTTCTTTGTATCGTCGATGATCTCCGCACCGTCGACGATGTCCTTTGCCTTAGTTAGCGCAGCCTGATAATCCTTGTCGCTCGCGTTGCCCTTGAGCATGATCCACATAGGCTTGGCCTTGGCGTAGCCAACAGGCGCCCTGGTCTCCTCAAGCTGGTAGAGCACGCAGCTGTTCATCGCCTTGCTTTCTCTGCCAAACGAGATCTTGCCGCTGGCGTCGGTGTTGGCGGTTTCAAACTCGGCCCTTGCCCCCTCGATACCTTTCGTTGCAACCTCATCCATCTTCACGCTATAGAGCGTAAACCTAGCATCCTTGAGCGTCGCACCGACTTGTTGGGCGTCATACTTGGTCATCGTGATGCAGTAGCCGTTGCCACCTGCGCTGGCGGACGCATTTTTTATTTCCCAAGTCTGCTCATCAGTCGCGGAGCCATCCGTCACCCCCGTAAGCGTGGCGGTATTGGAAAGAGGCACCTTATCGCCAAGATTTCCGCTCGGGATGACCTCGTACTTGAGATACTTGCCGTCGGGCACGCTAAGCGTCAGCTTCGTACGCGAGGCAGATTCATCCTTGACTTGCTCCATCTTCGACGAATGGTCCTTATCAGTCAGCGGTGACCAGGCACCATTCACCCACTCATAGTCCTTAAGCATCGCCGGGACCAGCGTGCACTTGGCATCCATGGTGTCGACCAGCTCGAGGACATCAGTGCCACTCTTAAGATCGACAGCTGACTCGTTGGCCAGAATGGTGTACTTGATGCGATTGCTATTGTCGACCCGTTCGCCGGTCTTCTCGATAACGTTGTTCTTAATGGTGACAGCACCACTGCCAGAGTCGAATTTCTTGCTTCCCGACTCGGCGCGCGCAGAATTGGTGAACTTCACCTCGTTCGTGGAGGTATCGAGCTCACCGCGCTTGACCGCTGTCTGATACGTAAGCTTGACATAACCGGCATAGCTTTCAAGCTTAGTCGTAGGAATAGAAAAGGTGACAGTGTTGCCATCACTTTTGACACTATCGGTGACAAGCGGTTGGCTATCAACGACCGTCTCGGCCTCGCTTCCGCGATGGAGCCCCGTATGTTTATCATAGGGATTCTGCACGAGCGTATACTTTGCGGAATTCGCAACATAGCTCATACCATCCGGAAGGCTATCAACGATATTCAGCGATTTCCCGCCCAGCTTTCCAGCCCCGAAGTATTCGTACTCGCCGTTCGCGCCCTTATTGCCCTTCTTGCGGTTCGCATACACCGTCCAGTCGACGACCCAGGCGCCCCTCTCGCTCGATCCGTCGACGGCGCTCCAGTCGAAGTCCTCGTCCCAAGACACCTTCGACTCCGCTTCCGGCTTCTCGACCGCGGGCGTCGTTTCTTGGTTGACAACGTACTTGACGGGTTCGGTGAACGGCCACCGTAGTCTCAGGCCCGGTGCTTCGACCGATGCGAAGTTTGAGTACCAGCCCGACAGCGCTTCTGATGTGGTGTCGTAGGTGATAACGGCGTAGTCCTCGTTCTCGAGGGCGGCTTTCACTTTGTTGGTAACGAAGATTTTGAGGTCGTAGTTTTCCTTTGTTTCATTACCCGGAAAGCTAGCCGTTGGATTCCAGTCGGTACCCCGTTCCAGCACGGTATCGCCGATTTTAATGGTAATGGAGTTTTCATCGACACCAAGTTTCTGCGACCATGCCGACTGAAACGTGTCCTTCACCGTCACCTCGCTTGGATGGGCCGCATTGACGATCGCCTTCAGCGCGACGCGCGTCTCCCATGTCGCCCTGCCCGTCGTCGCCGCCTCATCGGCTCTCACGAGCCTCTTGGTGATTGGCACAACACCCGTCAGCTGCGGCGTGAAACTGCCATCATCGGTACCGGAAACGGAGCCTTCACACTCGATGGTCGCGCTGTTGCGCACAGTGTCGTACGAGCTCGTGTCGTTCATCTTTGTGTGATAAACGATGCAGTAGGTGGCGTACTTATCCTCAAGGTTGTCCCGGAACTTATAGGAAAAGGATTTTTTCTCTGGGTCAAGGTCACCTTTCCCAATCTCGACTCCGCTCGCCTCCGAGTCGCCTTTGTAAACCGTAAAGTAGTTGCCCGTATACGTCTGTTTTCCGTCCAGATAATCGGTGAACGCGTAGCCGCTCATGTCGGCTTTGAGCTTGCCTTGGTTGAGCGTGACCGTCCACTTGATGTCCGACGGCGTGCCTGAGCCATTGGACTTGTTAATCATGTCGTAGCCGAATGTAACAGGCTCAGCCGTAGCCGTTCTGTTTTCGCCGTCGCTTGAGCCAGCCCAATCCCACGTTGCCGTATTCTCAGCTTTGATCAAATCGCCGTTGTTCGCCGAAACGCCGCTCTTCAGCACCGTTTCGTACGTGATCGTGTGGTCGCCCTGGGAAAGGTCGCCCAGTTTCTCGATGGTCGCGATCTGGCCATCAATCGTCGGCTGTGGACTGAGCTTCTCTCCGTCGAGCATAAAGCTCTCTTTCACAAATTCGAAGTTCTCGCCCAGCGTATCGGTGATCTTAACGTCCGTGGCATACGACTCGACAGTGAGTTTAACGGTCCAGGTCACCTTGGCCACACCGTCTGAACCCTGAGAGTAAACCCCCGTCTTCTCTCCCGTCACCTTGCCGTCCTTGGTGGGAATATCGATCGATCCCTTGCCAGGAAACTCGACAGACACGTTACTGCCGGATCCGGTGTCCTTATTTGAAAGATGAAACGAGAAGTTTGCCGCGACATGGATGTCCGCAGGGTTATTCGCAAGCCACGCCTTGTCAAACGTAAAGAAGACCTTATTGTCCTTGATCTTCCACGTGCCAGCCCTGGCAGAGGTAGCCTCCGAACCTTCCATAAGGTCGCCACCGTCGTTATCGTCAACGGCGATGGTATCGGGAAACTTATAGACGGCGACGTTACTGCCAGTCGACGGCGCCTTACCAGTCCTGAAATACGCTGAGAAAGCTCCATAGAGCTTCGAAGTAGACGTTACGGCACCATTGAGCTCCTGAGTACGATACTCATCGGTATACAGCTTGACATCAACCGTCGCCGTCTTCTCATCAATCACAATCGGATCCGGCGTCGTCGCATCCTCGGCGCGCACAGGGGCTGCGCCGTGGAAAATTGCGGCGGTGAGGCTAATTAGAATGAAGATCAGGGCCGCCATACCCAGCGACCGCGAGCGGTGTGCATCCATAGTTGTCCCTTAATTCCTACAACACAGTGTGGAATACGGCGAATCGTCGGATCGAACACAAGCCCCAACATCAACGAGAACCTACCTGGCGCATTGCAAGAACCCATTGGGGAGCACCTTCTAAGACGGTTCGTCTATGCCACAATGCATAAAATATAATATAGATACCAATCATGTAAACCGCAGGTCAATAGGTCTTTTAATTTAATACCAGTTGATATTTACCTGTTAACAGTTTTGTATCATACCGGCTATATTCAGTAAAATTATGTATATGTTTAAACAACTTAACTTTGACCAGAAAGCCGCTCGGAGGGACAACCGCCCCCGCTGCGGTGCAAACGAACCTGTCCCCTTGCACCAAAAAGGGCGCCGACCATCGCGGTCGGCGCCCTTTCTTGTTAGTCGCTATAAAACCCGGCGCTTATTTGTTGACCTGGCCGGCGCGGACGGCGGCCTTCTTGCGGTCGGTAGCATTGAGCAGACGCTTGCGCAGGCGGATGTTCTTGGGAGTAATCTCGACCAGCTCGTCGTCGGCGATGTACTCCAGCGCCTCCTCCAGCGAGAAGGTGCGGGGCGGCACCAGCTGGACGGAGATATCGGAGGTCGAGGAACGCTGGTTGCCCAGGTTCTTGGTACGGGCGATGTTGACGACCATGTCGCCAGCCTTGCTGCGCTCGCCCACGATCATGCCCTCGTAGCACTCGGTACCCGGCTCAACAAACAGCTGGCCGCGCTCCTGCAGCGTACCCAGAGCGTAGGCAACGGCCTTCTCGGTGGTCATGGAGATCATGGCGCCGTTTTGACGGTTACCGATCTCGCCGGCGTAAGGACCATACTCCAGGAAGGTGTGGTAGAACACGCCCTCGCCGTGGGTGACATTCATGATGCGGTTCTTAAGACCCATGATGCCGCGGGTCGGGATCTTAAACTCGAGGTGTGTCACGATGCCCGAGGTATCCATGCTCGTCATGATGCCGCCAGAGGTACCGAAGACCTCAACGACCTTGCCCGAGTACTCGTCCGGGCACTCGACGACGGCCTGCTCGACAGGCTCCATCTTGTTGCCGTTCTCGTCCTTCTTAAACAGAACGCGGGGACGGCCGACCTGGAACTCGAAGCCCTCGCGGCGCATAGACTCCATCAGAACGGACAGGTGCAGAATGCCGCGACCCGAGACCTCGACGCCGCTCTTGTCCTCGAGCTCCTCGATCTTCATGGTCACGTTGTTCTCGGCCTCGTTGAACAGGCGCTCCTTGAGCTGACGGGCGCCCACGATGTCGCCGTCGCGGCCGACGAGCGGGGAGGTCGAAGCCTCGAAGACGATGGACAGGGTCGGCGGGTCGATCTCGATGGGCTCGAGCTCGACGGGGTTCTCGGGATCGGTGTAGACATCGCCGATATCGGTGCGGTCGATGCCCACGACAGCGGCGATGTCGCCGGCGCCGACTTCCTGGCACTCGGTGCGGCCCAGGTAGTCGAAGGTAAAGAGCTGCTTGACGGTGGCGGTAGCGCTGGAGCCGTCGTTCTTGACAACCAGGATCTGGTCGCCCTGGTGGATGGTGCCGGAGTACACGCGGCCGATGCCGATACGACCAACGAAGTTGGAGTGGTCGATGGTCACGCACTGCATGGCCAGCGGGGCGTTCTCGTCAACCTCGGGCGCGGGCATGTCGTCGATGATCATATCGAGCAGCGGATACATGTCCATGTTGCCGTCGTTGGGATCAAGGCGGGCAAAGCCATTCATAGCGCTGGCGTAGACCACGTGCTCCATGGCGAACTCAAGCTGGTCGTCGGTGGCGCCCAGGTCGGCCATAAGGTCCAGGCAGTCGTTGTAGGCCTTCTCGGGGTTAGCACCCGGACGGTCAATCTTGTTGATGACGATCATGATCTTGAGGCCGGTGTCGATAGCGTGACGCAGCACGAAGCGGGTCTGGGGCATGGGGCCCTCAAAGGCGTCGACCAGCAGCAGGGCGCCGTCGGCCATACGCAGCACGCGCTCGACCTCGCCGCCAAAGTCGGCGTGGCCCGGAGTGTCGATGACGTTGATCTTAACGTCCTTGTACTCGATAGAGATGTTCTTGGCGAGAATCGTAATGCCGCGCTCGCGCTCCTGGTCGTTAGAATCCAGGACGCGGTCCTCGACCTGCTGGTTGGCACGGAAGGCGTCCGTGGCACGCAGGAGCTTGTCGACCATCGTCGTCTTGCCGTGGTCGACGTGAGCGATGATGGCGATGTTCCTCAGATTGTCTACGCGCATGTAGTTCCCCTATCTTCTATCTATATACAACCGGCACGCGTATGCGACCCGCCCAGCAACACAACGCTCAGCGGGAATATTGAGCCTTTTACCGAAAACTCGTTTATTTTAGCGATTTTAGATTAGAGGGGTTTCCTCACCTGCAGGTTCAGGGTCGCTCCACATAAAACCATCGCCGGCGCCCACACCCTCGTACAGTACGTATGCCGAAAAGCCGCTCTCGAGCGTGGTTTCGAAGAAGCTCACGAGCAGGGCGTCATGGTAGCCGCCATCGATCTCGACACAACCGGTGTAGCCGATGGCGTAACGGGCGATGCGGCCCAGGCCCTCGTCCTTAAGGCCCATCTTGTGCTCGGAGATAAAGTTGGTGGCCGCCTCCAGGCACGCCTCTTCGCCGTCCTCGTCGAGCGCCGCCAGATATCGGTTGGAAGCAGCGTCCTCGATTGCCACGACCACGCCCGGGTTCTCGCCCGCGGCCAGGTCGTCCAAGAAGGCGCCGATCAGATCGCACACCATGGCGTCGAGCTCGGCGGAGACGTTACCGGCGTCCTGCATATCCTGTGCCATCTTTAGACCTTCCCATCGAGTCCGGCGTCGTTACAGTTCCTGTGCCTCGGCGGCGATCTTAGCGGCAGCGTCGCGGGCGCGCATCATATCCATCGCGCGCTTGTCGAGCACCTTGATCTGACTAGTCAGCATTACCGCGTCGACCACACCCCAGATCACCAGGCCCGTAGAGATCGAAAACCCAAGCGCACCAACTGTACCACGAAGGCGCGAGCAGATTGCCGCGACAAGGACGGAGATGACAACCATCTTGATAAACGAGCCGCGGCGTTCACGAAGCGTGCGGGCCTGCGTCACATAGGCAATGCGAGCCGCCTCGGATGCCTCCGAGCGCATCTGGGCTTCACGCGCGATAGCCGCCGCCTCGGCAGACATGCCGCCGGCCATCAGCGAACGCTCCGCAACCTGGCCGCCCCGCATTTAGAAATCATCGGGGGAGAGCGTATGGACGAACTCGTCGAACTTCTCGAACTCCTGCTCGTCGTCAACTTCCTCGGCATGGGTAGAAACAGTGCCCAAGCGATTCATGATGTCATCCTCCACAAACATGGGAGCATTGCTGCGCACGGCAAGGGCAATGGCATCACTGGGACGGGCGTCGATCTTGCGCTCGTCACCATCGGCCAGTACGACGATCGTCGCGTAGAACACCGGCGGCTCGGCGCGAACGATCTCGATGCGCTCGAGCTTGGCGCCCAGGGCGCTAACAGTATCGAGCAGCAGGTCATGGGTAATCGGGCGCTCGGCGCGGCCACTATCGATGCCACGGCTAATGGCAGCAGCCTCAAACGAACCAGTCTGAATGGAAAGGGAACGCAACGGCGCGGGCGAGTCCGATTTACTGCAGCGCTCGCGAAGCACGATAAGCGATGGCACGGGACCGGCGGCCATGACGATGGTCTCTATGTCGACACGAACCATGGAACACCTCCGGTACGTAGCGGTTAACACACGGCAGCCCGCCGCATTGAATAGCTATACTACCCAATCTTTCGCACAGCACACAAAACCAAAATGAGATTTATCGCAGACAAGAAAAAAGCCCCGAGGCAACGCCTCAGGGCTCTTCACAGTTTTGATGGTGGACCTGACAAGATTCGAACTTGTGACCCCATCCGTGTGAAGGATATGCTCTACCCCTGAGCCAATCGCCCGTCGCCTTTCGGCAAAAGAGATACTATCATAGCCGAGCGTGGTTTACCAAGAACTTTTTGCCCCCGATTTTAAATTCGTGAGTGCCAGTCAAGCCAAAGCAACCAAAGCAATCGGCAAAACCGCAGCTAAACTACCATTTACCGCTTTATCCACGAGGTCTCAGGACGGCAGATAAGTCGAGCGTTGTTGTAAGCCATGTCGAGCGTGAGGCAGGTGCGTGCGGCGTAGAAGCCGTCCTCGCGTTGGATGGTCAGTGCCAGTTCGGGCTTGTCGCCGGTTAGGCACAGCGGCAGCAGCAGCTGGATCCGGCCGCCGTAGAACTGCGGCACGGCGAGCGTGTAGTTGGCGGCGGCGCGGCGGGCGGCCTCGACGACGGCTCCCTCAAAGGCGCGGCGCAGCAGTAGCGAGTTGCCCTCCCCCATCAGGCTGGCGGGAATACGCGTGAGGTTCTCCTCATCGCCCAGAATGTGGTCGATGTTGGAGCGGATGGGCAAGCGGTAGTCAAAGACCAGCTCGGAGGGGTCCTCGGCAAAGCGCACGCGGCACGGCAGGTACTCAAACGAGACCAGCATGGGGTCGCTCTCCTTAAAGAAGCCCTTCAAAAACCAGCGCTGGCGCGCGTCGGGCTTGGTGTTGGGCTCAAACAGGCCATAGATGGTCTCGTAACGGCGCGTGTACAGGCCGGTGTTGAACAGGCAGCGGTCGTCATCGAACACCAACGGCAGGTTGGACGGCGCGGTCTGGTCCACGTCGCGCTCGGTCAGGAACACCG
>USIL01000031.1:0-9283 GCA_900554655.1 uncultured Collinsella sp. | reverse complement strand
TGCCGCGCGCGTCTATCGTGTCAGCCGCGGGGATCGCGGCGAGCGCTTGGCATGGCTTAAAGTGACCGGCGGCACGCTGCATGCCAAACAGGTGATTAACGGACGCTCCGGTGCCGAGGCATGGGAGCAGAAGGTCGATCAGGTACGCATCTATAACGGCGAAAAGTATGAGCTTGCCCAAGAAGTTGCTGCTGGCGGTATTTGTGCCGTGACGGGTCTTGCGCACGTTCGCCCGGGGGACGCCCTGGGCGCGGAGCCCGCGGGCGATGCACCCGTCGTTGCGCCAGTTCTTACCTATACGGTGCTTCCAGGCGAACACGATGTCCATGCGGTGTTCAAAGCGTTGACTGAGCTGGCGGATGAAGATCCCATGCTCGGCGTAAGCTGGAATACGCATCTGGAGCAGATTCATTTGCAGTTGATGGGCGCTGTGCAACTCGAGGTCGTGCAGCGGGTGTTGGCCGATCGCTTTGACCTTTCGGTTGCGTTCGAGTCTGGTGGCATTCTCTATAAGGAGACTATTTCGCAGCCGGTCGAGGGCGTGGGCCACTTTGAGCCGCTGCGCCACTATGCCGAGGTGCATCTGCGCCTGGAGCCGCTGCCAGTGGGTTCGGGCGTGCAGTTTGGCACCGTGACCTCGACCGACGAGCTCGATCTTAACTGGCAGCGTTTGGCGCTCACCAACGCCATGGAGCGCGACCACCTGGGTGTGCTGACTGGCTCGCCCATCACCGATGTGCGCATTACACTCACGGGCGGCCGCGCGCATGCCAAGCACACCGAGGGCGGTGATTTTCGCCAGGCCACGTACCGCGCGATTCGCCAGGGGCTCATGCAAGCGAGTGAGGCCGGCGCGGCGGTGCTGTTGGAGCCGTGGTATCGCTTTGAGCTCGAGGTGCCGGGGGAGTGCGTGGGCCGGGCGCTCTCGGATGCCACGCGCATGGGTGCCGAGTACGAGCCGCCGACGATGGCGGGAGACCGGGCGAAGCTTGTGGGTCGCGTGCCGGCATCCGAGGTGCAGGATTACGCGCTGGAGGTGGCTGCCTACACGAGCGGTCGCGGTCATCTGTACCTCGAGTTTGCCGGGCATGCTGCCTGCCATGATGCCGAGCGCGTAATCGAGGCGGCCGCCTATGAGCCAGAGGCCGATCTGCCCAACACGCCCGACTCGGTCTTTTGCTCTCACGGCGCCGGTTACACGGTCAAATGGTACGACGTGCCCGCCGCGGCGCACGTAAAGATCGATCCCGCCACCTTCCGCCCCTGGCGAGCAGCAGACGCCGAGTTTTTCGGCCACATGTGACAAAGGGACAGTTTCTTTGTCACATGTTATTGGTATAACTCGGTATAAGTTGGTATAACTATTACCAGGGTTTGCCAATCCGAGGAGACCGACATGAATCCAAATCCCTTTGAGCCCACGGCTGGCAAGCGGCCTCCGATACTCATCGGTCGCGAGTCGGTCATCGAAGATTTTGCGGAAGGGCTCGATAACGGCGCCGGAGCGCCGGGCAGGCTCATGCTCATTACGGGAAACCGCGGCTGCGGCAAGACAGTTCTCCTGCGGGAGCTGCAACGTCTGGCCAGCGAGCGCGGATGGGCGGTTGTCTCCGATTCCGCTTCGCTTGGCTTATGCGACCGCTTGGCCGACGCGCTTCGCTCGAATAAACCCGTTGTAACGTCAATGGAGTTCGGTCCGTCGTTTGGGCGGATGTCAGTCGAGGCGGCGCGAGCAAAGGGCGAGACGTTGCGAGGGCTGGTCAACGAGCGCCTCAAGAAGCTCGGTCCAGGCAAGGGCATACTGTTTGCGATTGACGAGGCTCAATCTGCGTCTATCGAGGAGCTGGCGGCTCTTGCCGTTCTCTATCAGCAGGTGCTCGGAGACCAGGATGCCACGGGCTTGTCCGATAGCGACCAGCGCGGCCTTGCGCTTGTTTTTGCCGGCTTACCCAGTATGGTTGACGATCTGCTCGAAGAGCCGAGCGTGACGTTTTTGCGGCGTGCCCAGCAGCGTACGCTGGGGGCGATATCTTTGCCCAAGGTGCGCGATTCGTATATCCAGACGGTCAAAGACGCTGGTCTTTACGTTGACGCGGAGACGGCGGACCTTGCGGCGCGCAAAAGCATGGGGCATCCCTATATGGTTCAGCTGGTGGGCTATTACATGTGGCGGTCTGCTGTCCGGCGCAACTCGCGAGTCATTGAAAGGCGCGATGTCGAGGCTGGCTACGCCGATGCCGTCTCCGAGTTCTATGAAGCGGTCGACGCTCCCTTGTATTACGGGTTGCGCAGTCCGCAGCGCCTCTTTATCGAGGCCATGGCGGTTGACGAGGGCAAGCCGACGCGCATGGCGGATATCATTGAGCGCTGCGAGCGTACCCAGAGCTGGGCGAGTAAATATCGCGCAAGCCTGATTCGCGAGCGCGTCATCGAGGCTGCCGGATACGGCCTCGTCCGGTTTACCGTGCCCATGCTGGGCGAGTACATCCGCGACCGCGTTTTATGGCACGAGTAATGTGACAAAGGGGCAGTTCCTTTGTCACATTCGATCAACTGGAAGGGGAGCGATGACGGTGTCGCAACAACCAAGTGCTATCGAGGTGCGCGGTGCACGTGTCCACAACCTCAAGAACATCGATATCGATATTCCGCTGGGAAAGCTCGTGGGTATTGCCGGCGTGTCGGGCTCGGGCAAGAGCTCGCTGGCGCTGGGAGTTCTTTATGCCGAGGGTTCGCGCCGTTACCTGGAGGCGCTCAGCACCTATACTCGACGTCGCCTGACGCAGGCCGAGCACGCCCAGGTGGACGAGGTGCTGCACGTACCGGCGGCGCTCGCATTGCATCAGCGCCCCAGCGTGCCGGGCGTGCGTTCCACCTTTGGCACCATGACCGAGCTCAACAATAGCCTGCGTCTGCTCTTTAGCCGCTGCGCCTATCACGTGTGCCCACATTGCGGGGCGCGCGTGGAGCCGAGCCTTAACGTGGCTGCGGGCCTGTCGCTCACGTGTCCGACATGCGGCCGCGAGTTCTACGCGCCGAGTGCCGAGGATTTGGCTTTCAATAGCGGCGGTGCGTGCCCTACCTGCGGTGGTACCGGTGTCATGCGCGAGGTGGACGAGGCAAGCCTGGTGCCCGACGAGTCAAAGACTATCAATGAGGGCGCAGTGCTTCCCTGGGGTACGCTCATGTGGGATCTGATGAAGCAGGTTGCCGGCGAGATGGGCGTACGCACCGACGTGTCGTTTAACCAGCTCACGCCCGCCGAGCGCGACATTGTGTTCCACGGTCCGGCGGTTAAGAGGCACATTCTCTACGTTCCCAAAAACGGCGAGGGCGCCACGCCGCTCGACTTCACCTATTACAATGCCGTCTATACGGTCGAGAATGCGCTCGCCAAGGTTAAGGACGATAAGGGGCTTAAGCGCGTTGCACGCTTTTTGCGCGAGGGCCCATGCCGCGATTGCGGCGGCACACGCCTCTCCGAGGCTGCGCGTCAGCCCCAGGTGCGCGGTATCAATCTGGCGCAGGCGGCTGCCATGACGCTGGGCGAGGCGATTGGGTGGGTGCACGGCGTGCCCGCATCCTTGCCGACCGAAATGCGGCCCATGGCGACGGATATCTGCGATTCGTTTTTGGCTGCGGCCCGCCGCCTGGTCGACCTGGGTCTCGATTATCTTTCGCTCGATCGTGCCGGTGCCACGCTCTCCACGGGTGAGCGCCAGCGCGTGCAGCTTGCCCGCGTGGTGCGCAACCGATCGACAGGCGTGCTCTATGTGCTGGACGAGCCCTCGATCGGCTTGCATCCTGCCAATGTCGATGGCTTGGTGGGCGTGATGCGCGATCTGGTGGATGACGGCAACACCGTGGTTGTTGTCGACCACGACACGCGCGTGCTGGCGGAAGCCGACTATCTGGTCGAGATGGGCCCCGTTGCCGGAGCAGGCGGCGGTAATGTGATTGCCGTTGGCACGGTGGACGAGGTCGAACAATCGCAGGGCAGCCGCATCGCCCCGTTTTTGCGCGCAGATCCCAAGCGCTTGCGCCCGCAGGTGACTGACGAGGAAATGTTTGATCAGGGCCACATCCGCATGGCAACTAATGCCATCCATACCGTCAAGCCGCTCGAAGTCGATATTCCGCGCGGCCGTCTTGTCGCGGTGACGGGCGTTTCGGGCTCGGGCAAGACGACGTTGGTGCTCGAGACGCTCATCCCGACACTCAAGGCGCAGGCAGCTGGCGAGCGCCTGCCAAGCCATGTGCGCTGGGTCGACGCCGAGGGTATCGCACGCGCCAACCTGATTGACGCCACGCCTATCGGCGCCAACGTGCGCTCGACGGTGGCGACCTATGCCGACATCCATGATGAGCTGCGCCGCGCCTTCGCCCGTACGCCCGAGGCCAAGGCAGCCGGCTACAAGGCGGGTGCCTTTAGCTACAACACTGGCGCCTTGCGCTGCCCTACGTGCGATGGCACGGGCTCGATATCGCTCGACGTGCAGTTTCTGCCCGACGTCGAGATCGTCTGCCCGGCATGTCGTGGTTCGCGTTATGCAGACGCGGCTTCGCATATCCATCGCGAGGGCAAGGACGGGAGTCTGCTTACGTTGCCGCAGCTCATGGACATGAGCGTGGACGAGGCCATCGACGCCACACTGGGACTCAAGAAAGTTCAGACGCGCTTGCAGACCTTGCACGACCTGGGATTGGGTTATCTCACGCTTGGTGAGCCCACGCCGGCGCTTTCGGGCGGCGAGGCGCAGCGCCTTAAGCTTGCGAGCGAGATGGGCCGCGTGCAGGACGATGCCGTATTCGTATTTGACGAGCCCACGATCGGACTACATCCGCTCGATGTTCAGGTGCTGTTGAACGTGTTTGACGGCCTTGTTGCCAAGGGCGCCACGGTTGTCGTGATCGAGCACGACCTCGATCTTATCCGTAACGCCGATTACGTGATCGACATGGGCCCGGGCGGTGGCGATGCGGGCGGGCAAATCGTCTGCGCCGGCACGCCGGGCGACATCGCGGCCTGCTCCAAGAGCATTACCGGCCGCTATCTATAGGCGATGCGACAAAGGGGCACCCCTTTGTCGCATTGACTTCTATTTCACGCATTGAGCCGCGAGATAGTCGCGGAAGAATGGCAATTCAAATGCGACGAGCCCTCGTCCTCGCTCCCCGATGATGCCGGCGTCTATCATGCGGCGTCGGTAGCGGGAGACCTGCTGCGGCGAACGCTTAAGGCGCTCGACAAGGTCAGCGGTGGTGGACTCTTCCTCGTCATCGAGCATGGCGATGAGGAATCGCTTGTCCTCTGCCGTGAGTTCCCGATAGGTTGCCGCGAGGATTCGGTCGTCCATCTCGTCGCGCGCGATTTTGATTCCCAGGTCAAAGTCGCGTGACGAGATCTCCTTCGAATCGCTTGTGAGATCCCAGGCACGGTAGCCTACGAGTTGCAATAGGAAGGGAAAACCAGAGATCGAGCGAACGGCTCTATCGATTCCCTCGGCATCTGCTAGGCGATCGTTTTCCTGGATTGTGCGAATCAAGGCCTCGCGCACGTCATAGTCGGCAATGCGACCCAGATGATATTGTTGGGCGCGGCGAAGGAACGAGACCGTCTTGTGGTTCAGCAACGTCGAGACGTTGTTGGGAAGTCCCGCCATGAGCAGGGCGACGCGTTTCCCATCGGTCACAAAGTGCTGATACGTCGCTGCGAGCTGAATCATCTCGTCGAGTGTCGGGTCCACCTCGTCAACCGTGACGAGCAGACCGGTGCCCGCCTCGTTGAGCTGGTCGATGATGTCGCTCATGCGATAACGCCAGGTTGAGGCATCGTGAACGCGATTGACCTCGATGCTGCCGAGCGGTGCAATTCCGAGACCGGTGACTTCGAAGTGGTTGGACGGGTCGATAAGATGGCCGGCAGCACGTTTCGCCCCGAGCTCGATTTCCTCAAGCATTCCCGGGAGCGCGGTCGTCTTTACGGCAATCCAGCCGTGGGATTCCGCCCTTGTCGCGAGCGACGACATGAGAGCGGTTTTACCGGTTCCACGCGCGCCTGAGAAGATCGAGGTCAATTCTGGGCGCCTGCGCTGGCTCAAGAAGGCACGGTCCAAATCCCGAATAATCTGTTGTCTGCCAGCGAGATGGGCAGGAACCTCACCAAAACTGGGGGTAAATGGGTTCTCGAGATATTTCACAAGGCTCTCCTTTCACACCGCCGTTTAACTTCATTTTACTTTAGTTAATTCTGATTAAAAGTGATGGCTCTTTATCTAGAGCATCAATTAGGCGTGTGTGCCGTCGGCGTGGCGCTTGAATGTGACAAAGGGTCAGTCCCTTTGTCACATTCCCGGAAAGCCTGTTTGGCGTAGGGCTTCGTAGAGGACGATGGCGGCGCTGTTGGAGAGGTTGAGTGCGCTGATGCGGTAGTCGTCCGGGTTGACGAAGTTGCCGCAGATATCCTGTTGAAGGATGGTCTCGTGGCTGTCCTCGGTATGCCCGAGCGATTCCTCGTGAGCTTCCCAGGCCTCGGCGTTATCGAGTGAGTCACAATCGCGCAGCATCGGGATGCGCTCGCAGCGCTCGGGCGCCGCGGCAAGCAGTGGCTCGGGAATGCCCGAGCTCTCGCTGCCAAAGACCAAGAAGTCGCCGTCGCGATAGGTGCTTTGCGCATAGGTGCGACGAGCCTTTTTAGTCAGCAGGTGCAGGCGCTCATCGGCGGGGGAGAGGCCGTTGCGGGCAAGGAAGTCCTCCCAGTCGGCATAGGTCGTCACGTCTAAGTTTTGCCAGTAGCCCAGTCCGGCGCGACGCACCGTCTTGTCGTCGAGCGAAAACCCCAGCGGCTCCACCAGATGCAGGCGGGCGCCGGTAACCACGCAGGTGCGGCCGATATTGCCCGTATTGGCTGGAATTTCGGGCGCATACAGCACGATATTGAACATGAATCTCCTTGGCTTAGAACGAAAAACCACCACGAAGGGCACCTTCGTGGTGGTTTGGCGGCTACGTAGGCGGAAAAATGCCCGCTTGGATAAACCTAGGCGCGGTGCCAGTCGGTCAGGCAGGCATCGAGGGAGGCGATGAGCGCATCCTTGTCCATGTGACGGCCGATGATGCACAGGCTCGTCATGCGGTCGCCCGTCTCGTCGTCCCAAATTTGCATGATCTCGGGGTTCTCGTCGATGATCTTCTGCTTCTCGCCCTCGGGTGCCGAGTCAACGAACAGACCGTTCTCCATCAGGCGCATCTGGTGGCCAGCCTGCTCAAACATGTAGCACATGTCCGGATCGCCGGTCTGCCACAGCGGACCCTTGACGCGGATGACCTCGTCGGGCCACTCCTGCTCAACAAAATCGGTGAACTTCTGCAGGTCAAACGGCTTGCGGCGCGAGTAAACAAAGGTCTCGATGTCGTACTCGAGCACCTCGGGGTCGTCGTGCTCCTCGGGATGCTCCATGGCCTCGATCCAGGCAGCGGAGTTGTAGGCGCGCATAAAGTCGAAGCGGTCGGTATCGAGCAGCTCCTCCATGGGGACCTCGCCGTTTTGGGCCTCGACGATCACGGCGTCTTTCTGCAGGCTGCGCACGATGGCCTTAAGCTCGGCGATCTGCTCAGGGCTCACGGTATCGGTCTTGTTGAGGATCAGCGTGGAGCAGAACTCGATCTGCTGGATGAGCAGGCTCTCGATGTCGTCCTCGTCGATATCCTCGGCCAGCAGGTCGCGACCGCCGTTGAACTCGTCGTACATGCGGGCGCAGTCGACCACGGCCACGATGTTGTCGAGCGCGAGCTTGGGCTCGCCGCCCACCTTGGCCTCGTCGCAGAAGCTCGAGATGGTGTAGGCGATGGGGATGGGCTCGCAAATGCCCGAGGCCTCGATGATGATGTAGTCGAAGTTGCCCGAATCGGCGATGCCCTGCAGCTGGTTGGCAAGGTCGTCCGAAAGCGTGCAGCAGATGCAGCCGTTGGTGAGCGGGATGAGGTCGTCGGTTTCGGAAAGACCGCCGTCGGCGATAAGGCTGGCGTCGACGTTGATCTCGCCGATGTCGTTGACGATCACGGCGGCGCGGATGCCGCCGTCGTTAGCGAGGATGTGGTTGAGCAGCGTGGTCTTGCCGGCACCGAGGTATCCGGTAAGCATGATGATCTTCACGGGTTTGTTGGGCATGTGCCCTCCTTTGTTAGACATGGCTTACAGTTGAATCTTATGCCAAACGCCTGCTCTTATACCCACGCGCCGGCAAATAACACAGGCTACTCCCAGGCTCCCCATACATCGGGGCAATAACCGACGGTGGCCTTTTTGCCGTTGCGAACGATGGGCTCGGCCAAGACCTGCTGATTCTCGAGCAGTTTATCAAAGCGCTGACTGGGGGTAAGGTGCTGGATGAGTGCGAGCGTCTCCTCGTCCTTGGCCTTGGGGTTGAGCAGCTTGTCGATGCCGCCGACCGCCTGCATCACGCTCGTGAGCTCGCCCTTGCTCATCTCCTTTTCCTTAAGGTCGATAAACTGCACCTTAATGCGGCGCTCCTTAAAATAGCGCTGGGCCTTCTTGGTATCGAAGGACTTCTTGGTGCCAAAAATCTGGATATTCATGTTCCGCCGCTCTATCGAATGAAGTTGGTCCTGGCGCGATCGCCTTCGGGGGCTTTGATGCCGGCGGCCTGTCCTGCCTCGATGCAGCGAAGGAGCCAGGCCATGTTTTTGCCGATGTTTCGCATGGTGGCCAGGCCCTCGGCGTCCTGGGCGGCCTCGCCCGGCATGGCACCAAAGACGTTGTTCCAGTACGTGGAGGCCACCACGGGCATCTGGTTGATAGTGAAGTACTTGTTGAGTACATCGAAGGTGGTCGACGTGCCGCCACGGCGGGCGACGGCGACCGCGGCACCCGGCTTGTGCGCAAAGGCCTTGCTGCCAGCATAGAATGCGCGGTCGAGAGCCGAGAGGATGCGTCCGCTGGGATGCGCATAGTAGACGGGGGAGCCAAAGACAAAGCCATCTGCCTGCTCGGCGGCAGCGATCAGCTCGTTCACCACGTCGTCGTCAAAGGTACAGCGACCGCCAAGATTGCCGCACTGGCCGCAACCGATGCAGTCGCGAATGGGCTTGGCGCCCAGCTGGAACACCTCGGTATCGATGCCCTCGGCGGCGTATGCCTCGCATGCCAGTTCGTAAGCTGTGCTCATATGCGCTCCTATCTTGGATGATGTGCTATGTTCAAGCCGCGATGCGGCGGTGAACCGATTCGAATGCGCAGGGCCGACGCGCGGCGGCCCCTGCG
>USIL01000030.1:0-9895 GCA_900554655.1 uncultured Collinsella sp. | reverse complement strand
GCGGGCGCCAAGTCAAAGAGGCCTTCCAAGCGCGTGCGCGCGGCGTTCCATGCATCGAAGGTCCCGCCGTTTTCAACATCGCCGATATGCTGCGACACAAAACAGGTCGTATGACCGTCCGAGTCCGTGCGAGTGAGTGCAATCGTGGCTTTTTGCTGCGGCCCGCAGGCGAGTACGCAGGGCGTGGTGCCGTCGAGCGCCGGCAACGACAGCGGTTGCGGCGCATATCCGCGTGCACGACGTACGGGCATGACGTCGCCGTCGACCACGCGTACCACGGAGTCGTCGTAGCGCGACAGGATCGCGCGGTCGTTGCCGAGCAGCGCGTCGGCGATGCCGGCGGCAACGAGATGCTCCCATGCAAGGGCGTCGTCGGTCTCGATGGGCTCTTCGCTCAGGTTTCCGCTGGTCATGACCAGCGCATGCATGTCATGCGACGCGGCAGCTGCAAGCAACAGATGTTGAAGCGGCGTATAGGGGAGCATGACGCCGAGCTCGGGCAAGTCGTGCGCGACAGATGGCGCGAGGGCGAGGATGTCGGGGGAACCGCCGTTGCCCTCGCCAACAGTGCGCCGGCGCAGCAGCACAATGGGGCGGATACTGCCGGCGAGAAGCTCGCGCTCAGCGTCGTCGATATGGCACAGGCGCCCGGCATCGGCAAGACTGCGCACCATGACGGCAAGCGGCTTATTGCTGCGACGCTTGCGACGGCGCAGCTCGGCCACCGCCTGCTCGTTGGCAGCGTCACAGGATAGATGGAATCCGCCCAGGCCCTTGATGGCGACGATGCCACCGCTGGCCAGCAGCTCAACGCAGCGCTCGATGATAGCGTCGCTGGCCTCGCGTGTGGTGCCGACGGCCGGTGTCGCGGACGAATTCCCGCACGCATCGCCGTTCACAGCCTCACGCCACGTAATATGCGGCCCGCAATCAAAGCAGGCATCGGGCTGCGCGTGAAAACGCCGGTCGAGCGGATTGGCATACTCCGCGGCACACTCGGGGCACATGGGAAAACGGTCCATCGAGGTAGCCGCTCGATCGTAAGGCAGCGAGCGGATGATGGTAAAGCGCGGTCCGCAGTTAGTGCAGTTGATAAAGGGGTAGTGATAGCGTCGGTCGGCGGGATCGAACAACTCGCGCAGGCAATCGTCACAGGTGGCGATATCGGGCGAGACAAGTGTGGTGTGCGCGGTCTGGTCCTGCGACGCCACAATGTGAAAGCCCTGCTCATCGGCAGTGCTCCAACCGCCAGGCTCCAAATCCGCAATATCGACTCGCTCAACGCGAGCCGCCGCGGGCGCATGCTCAGAAAGCGCAGCGACAAATCCGTCAACCGCCTCGGCACAAGCGTGCGCCTCGATATGCACGCCGTCGCCCGCATTGAGCACCCATCCGCAAATGCCATGCGCCATGGCCTCGCGATACACAAACGGTCGCATGCCAACGCCCTGCACAATGCCCGTCACATGAATATGCACATGCCGCATGCGACACCCCTCATCAAAACCGACCAAAAAGGGACAGGTTTATTTTGGTAGGTAAAACGCTAAACCTGCCAAAACAAACCTGTCCCTTTTTGGCAGGTGCGCTGCGGGAAATTCCGCTACAGCCCCAGGCTCTGCTTGGTGGCGGCGCACGTGAGCTCGCCGTGCTTAACGCCGCGCAGGCCCAGCAGGCGGTCGGCTAGTTCGTAGACGCGCTCGCCGCGACCCTTGAGCGCCAGAATCTCCAAGCAGTTGTGGTGATCCAGATGCACGTGCATGGTCGATACGATCTCGTTGGTGTAGTCGTGCTGCACCTCGTCCAGGCGGCGTGTCAGATCGCCGGTGTGATGGTCGTAGATCATGGTGAGCGACCCGATAACATGCTCATCGGGCGTGCGCATCTGCTCCTTGGCGATCGAGGCGCGAATCAGGTCGCGCACGGCCTCGGAGCGGTTGGCCACGTCGCCGCGGCGCGCGATCTGTTCGTCAAAACGGCGCAGCAGGTCGTCGGGTGCGGTAACCGAAAAACGGACCAGCTCGGAGCCGGAGCCACTACAGTGGCAGCCCGCGTCACCGTCCGCCCCGTGCGGATGCTCGTGCTCGTGCCCGCAGCCGTGCTCGTGTTCGTGTTCGGACACCCTACACCAGCTTCACGGATCCGACGGAGTTGTGGTCGGCCTCGATGGCCTCTTCGTAGCCCTCGAGCGCGTCATGCGCCTCGTGCAGCGCGGCCATGGCTGCCTCGAGCTTGGCGCCGATGCGCTCCATGTCAAAATTCTCGGTCGCATGCAGCAACTGATGGCTCCATTCGTGAGCGAGCTCGATGGTGTCGTCGACCTGCTTGACGCTCATGGCAAGCTGGCTCATGTTCATTCCAACATCATGCATGGAAAATCTCCTTTTGTATGGGGCAGTTCAGTGGTTCAGATTTTACTACGCCCGCTCTGCGCGCAGCTGCATAAGAAAACGGGTACGAGTCTGTGCGACCCGCACCCGTTCACTGGGGGCTGTTTGTGACTACCATACTATCCGTGGTTGCACTCGGTGCATCCAGAAGTCCGGCGAGCGGTGCAAAACCGCTCATAGACGGCGAGTAAGTAACAAGCGTATTACAGATGCTTCTCCAGCAGCGCCTGCAGCCTCGCCTTGGGTAGAGCGCCAACTGAGCGGTCAATCTCCTCGCCGTTCTTAAACACAATCAGCGTGGGGATGCTCATGACGCCATACTTCATGGCCAGGTCCTGGTTGTCGTCGACGTTGCATTTGGCAACGGCAAGCTTGCCCGCCAGCTCATCGGCAACCTCGTCAACGATGGGCGAGAGGGATCGACAGGGCCCGCACCACGGTGCCCAAAAATCGACCAGCACGGGCAGGCTGTCGTTAACGATGGAATCGAAGTTCTCGGGGGTAATCTGATTAATGTCAGCCATGGTGACCTCCATAATGCGACGCGGCTCGGCCGCGTAAAACTCAGTACGACCGTGCTTATACCCAGCCGCCCGCAAAGCAACCACTCGCGGGCGGCTCTTTTATATAATGGTGGGCACGCAAACGATTGGAGAGCGCATGCCCACGTCACAAAGCCAGAAAAAAGAAGCCATCGCCCAGGCGACCGAGCAGGAGCTCGCATCGCTCGCGGGTCGTGGCGTGCGTATCGCGGGCAACGCGTGCTCGCCGATCGTGCTGGTCAAAGGCGATCTGGACGAGGCCGAGCGTTCGGGTGGCGAGCTTGCCGCCGGCCCGGATGGCGCGGCGTTGCGCAAGGCGCTTGGGGCCATCGGCTACGCGCCCGAGGATTTTTGCGTGCTGGCAAGCGTCGCCGGCGTGGGTGATGGGACGGTCGCGGTGGGCGAGACTCTGCCGTGCGACCTGTTCCGCGAGGCGCTTGAGGCTCTGGATCCCGAGGCGGTGCTGCTGCTCGATAACAGCGCGGCCGATGTCATGCGCGAAACCTACGCCGATATGCTCGTGGCGATTGATGACTTCGACACCGCCATGCTCAAGCCCGGCCTGGTCGCCCATGTGCAGGGCCGCCGCGTGCTCGCGCTCGATGGCTTTGAGGCGGCGCTGACCGACAAGGCGGCCAAGCAGCGCATGTGGGCCTACATCAAGCAGCTGACCCCGGCGGCCGCTCCGCTGTAGCGGATTGGCACCGGCGGGCGATTGCCTGGCGGGCAAGGCACGCCGCGAGATCGGTGCCGCACTTTTACATCACAGCGCGCAGCTCAAACCGATCGCCGTTAATGCGGAACTGGCAGTTGCCGTTCATGCGCTCCACGGCAAGTTTGATGCTCTTGGTGCCAAAGCCGTGGCCCGCATGCTGGGTTACAGGCATGCCGTCGACCATGCGCGGCGCGCGGTCAAACGTGTTGGAAACTAACAGCAGCAGCTGGCCGTCCTCAAATCGTAGGTCAAAGTCGACGAATCGCTTTCCTTGGGGTGCGGCGCTTGCGGCGGTGATAGCGTTTTCCAAGGCATTTGAGAGCACGCTAAACAGGTCGGCGTCACCTACGTGGATGGTTTCGGGTACGGCGGCGCGCAGGTTGGCGGTAATGCCGTTTCTATTAATTTCCGAGTTAAATGACGAAAGCGCAATGTTTACGGTCTCGTTGGCGCAGAAGCGGCGTACGGCGGTGCGGTCGCCGGCTTCGCAGAGTTCGTCGATGCGTTTGAGCGCCTCGTCGGTGCGGCCCTCCTCAATCAAAGCGGCCAGACCGCGTAGGAAGTGGCGCATATCGTGGCGAAGAATCGACAGCTCGCGCCCAGATTGACGCCAGGCCTCGAGCTCTTTGATGGCGGCGCTGTCGCGGGTTTCGAGCATCCAGCGCTCTCGCTCGGCGGTTTCCTTTTCTTCGTATTCGCGCAGGTAAACGGCAAGAAACATAAGATAGAAGGCACAGAGCGCAAATGCCAAAAACTCAAACGTCACCACCGAGCCCGAGTGGAACAGCGTGGTGTAGACGTTGGTGGCATAGTCAAAGACGTAATAGACGAGCGGCAGGATTAAAAGGATGCTCAGCTCGGTGGTGCTTTTAATCGCCAGGCGCGGACCGATGTCGCCGGCCCAATGCAACAGGACGGCAAAGACGGCGAGCGTGGTCGCGATGCGCGCCAGATAGTACGTGATCTGCGAATCGGTCGCGGCAAATGCGGCGATACCCATCCAGTTGCTGAACTGGCAGCTCAGATAGGCGCTCGTAATGCCGAGCGCGGCAAGCAGTGGACTCAGGCGGTAGCGCGCGCACAGGTAGACGATAAGCGGCAGGTGCACGACAAGCGGATAAGCCTGGCGGGCAAAAAGCTCTCCGCCAACGACATTGGCGATCGAGAAGGCGGCGCCGGTCACGACGCCGACCCCCAGCAGCTCAAGCGCGTGGCGTCGGTTGATTTCGACACCGCACAGCGCCGCCGAGGCAAAGACGCCAAAGAGCAACGTCGTGGCGTGGTGGATTGCCCAAAGGACCATTTCGACCGAGGAGATCATCAGCGCCTCCCGCCCTCGAAGCGCATCGCAAAGTAGGCGTCTTGGAATCCCTGCTTGCTGCTGCGCGACAGCGGAATGCACGCGCCCGAGCGCATGACGATGTCCGTGCGATCGAAGTGGTCGATGTTGCGCAAGTTGACCTGGTAACTACGGTGGCATTTAAAGAAGGTGGCATTTTGTGCCAAACGGTCCTCGACGCTGCGGAACGACTCAAGTGCCTCGATATCGCGCCCGTCGCGCAGGTGGAATACCACGTGCTTGTTGCGCGCCTCGGCATATTCGATGTCGGACAGGCGCAGGGCGTGGTAGCCAAAGGACGTTTTGATCACGAGCTCGTCGGTTGCCGCCGGGCGCATGCTCGAAAGCTCGTCGAGTAATCGCGCCAGGCGTTCGTAAGTCACGGGCTTGAGCAGATAGTCGAAGGCGCGGACCTCGTAGGACTCCAGTGCAAACTCGGGCGATGAGGTGAGAAACACCAGGCGCACGGCGGTATCGGCCTGGCGCAATTCGCGCGCGGTGTCCATGCCGTTGACGAGCGGCATGATCATGTCGAGCAGAATGATGTCGGCGCGCGATGCGGCATGGCGGGCTAGCAGGTCCTCGCCGCGCGTGACGAGCGCAACATCGACCGCCGTGCCCGTTTCGGTCGACCAACGGTCGATCATCCGGTGCAGTCTATCTAGAAAAGCGACGTCGTCGTCGCAGGCAATAATCTTGAGCATTCGGCCCCCTTAGTAGTTCGATTTTGCCACATTGGGTGCGTACCGCCCGCGGGGGTGCGCGCCGTTTGCGCCCCACGGCGTGCAACTCGCGCCAAGTGGTATTGCGGTGGCGAAAGATGCCTCCTGCGCTATCTGAGAGCTCGACTGTTCTTAACTTGTCAGGCCCGCCCCAAGATTGAATCTTTATTTCAACTTTACACCTAGGTTTACAGCTGTCTTGTCAGCTGTAAACCTAGGTGTCATACTAAAGCCCCAAGATTCGCCAAAAGAGAGGGGCCTTGATGGCACAGAGCGCGAACATGGATGCATCGGAGCTCGCACGCGACATTGCGGCCGGCCTGGCATCGGCAACGACGGCAACGGAGCGCGCGGCATTGGTGCCCGCAGAGCTCGTCGAGGCCATTCAGCAACTTAAAACCCAACGCGACGCGGTGATCCTGGCACACTATTACGTGGCGCCCGAGGTCCAGGCTGTGGCCGATTACGTCGGCGACAGCTTTTACCTGGCAAAGCTCGCCAAGAGCCTGCCGCAGCAGACCATCGTGCTGTGCGGCGTGGAGTTTATGGGCGAGAGCGCCAAGCTGCTCAACCCCACCAAGACCGTGCTGCTGCCCGAGCCGGGCGCGGATTGCCCCATGGCCCATATGGTCAAGCGCGAGACGGTCGACGCGGCGCGCGCCGAGTATGGCGACGACCTGGCCGTGGTGTGCTACGTCAACTCGACGGTCGAGATCAAGAGCTGGAGTGACGTGTGCGTTACCAGCTCCAACGCCGTCAAGATCGTGTCCGAGCTGCCGCAGCAACATGTCCTGTTCATCCCCGACCAAAACCTCGGTCGCTTCGTAGCCGAGCAGGTGCCGCAAAAGCACGTCATCCTCAACAATGGCTATTGCCCGCGCCACCACATCATCACCGTCGAGCAGATCGTTGACGCGCAGGAAGCGCATCCCGACGCGCTCGTACTGGCGCACCCCGAGTGCAAAGCCGACGTGCTGGCCGAGGCCGACTACATCGGCTCCACCGCCGGCATCATCAAGTATGCCGAGGAGTCGGACGCCAGCGAGTTCATCATCGTGACGGTCCGCGGCGTGCTCTACGAGCTCGAACGCCGCTGCCAGGGCACCGGCAAGAAGTTCTACTTCCCCGCGGTGCAGCCCACCTGCGTCAACATGGATCTCATCACGCTCGAAAAGCTCGTGCGCTGCCTGGAGACGGGCGAGGGCGAGGTGCAGATTGGCGTGTCGGACGAGGCTGCCGACCAGGCCAAGCTCACGCTTGACCGCATGCTCGAGTACGCGGCGCGCTAGAACGATGCGACATGAGGGGCGGCCCCTTATGTCACATTACAAGGGAGAGGATTCCTGTGGAAACCAAGCAATACTCCGACATGGAGTGCGACGTCGTCATTGCCGGCTGCGGCGTGGCGGGCCTATACGCTGCCCTCAATCTGCCGACGAGCACGCGCGTGATCATGCTCTCCAAGGGCGCGGTCGACGAGTGCGATTCGATGCTCGCACAGGGCGGCATCTGCGTGCTGCCCGAGGGCTCGGACTACGATGCCTTCTTTGA
Source organism: uncultured Collinsella sp. (assembly GCA_900554655.1). GTDB lineage: Bacteria > Actinomycetota > Coriobacteriia > Coriobacteriales > Coriobacteriaceae > Collinsella. The sequence goes on along the minus strand of USIL01000030.1, from coordinate 2,636 downwards.
GGACACCATGCACGCCGGGCACTACGAGAACCGCCGCGAGAGCGTAGACATCATGATTCGCTCGAGCCGCTCGGTCATCAACGACCTGCTGGCGATGGGCGTGGACTTTGAGCGCAAGGCCGACGGCAGCCTCGACTTTACCCGCGAGGGCGCGCACAGCCGCCCGCGCATCGCCTTCCATGCCGACATTACGGGCAAGGAGATCACGACCAAGTTGCTCCAGGCCGTCCGCAAGCTGGACAACGTGCAGATTCTTGAGCACGTGGCCATGACCGACATCCTGACGGCCGAGCGCGATGGGGCCACGGTGTGCACTGGTGTCGTCGCTGTTGCGGTGGACGAGGACAACTCGGTCCGCCCCGCCGACGAACTGGTAAATGCCGCCGAGGGCGCGCATACCGGCGAGCCGTTTGAGATTCATGCTCGCCACACGTTGTGGGCGACGGGCGGTATCGGCGGCGTATACGACCACTCCACCAACTACCCGCAGCTCACCGGCGACGCCTGCTACATCGCGCAGGAGCACGGCATTACGATGGAGCATCTTGACTACGTGCAGATTCACCCCACGGGACTGTTCTCGCCGCAGCCGGGCCGCACCTTCCTGATCAGCGAGAGCTGCCGCGGCGAGGGCGCGATTCTGCTCAACGCCGCCGGCGAGCGCTTTACCGACGAGCTGCAGCCGCGCGACGTGGTCGCCGCCGCTATTCGCGAGCAGATGAAGCAGGACGGCACCGAGCACGAGTGGCTGAGCTTTGCCCCCGTCGAGCGCGACGTGGTGACCGGGCACTTCGCCAACATCCGCGCGCGCTGCCTTGAGGACGGTCGCGACATCCTGGATGAACCCATTCCCGTCACGCCCACGCAGCACTACTTTATGGGCGGCGTGTGGGTCGACAAGGACGGCCGCACCTCGATGCCCGAGCTCTACGCCGCCGGCGAGACGGCCTGCAACGGCGTTCACGGCAAGAATCGCCTAGCTTCCAACAGCCTGCTCGAAGCACTGGTCTGGGGTCGCCGCGCTGCTTGGCGCATGCGCACCGGCGAGTCGCTGGCCGTGGAGCAGGCGGGCGATCCCGCGCTCGATGGCCGTCATCGCGCCCTGAGCGCCGACACCCTGGCAATCGATGATTTGGCCCGTGCCGCCGGTACGCAGGCCGTGGAGGAGTAGACCATGAATCCCATTACCATGAAGCTCGTCGTCGATGATCTGATTCTGCAGGCCCTGCGCGAGGACATTACCTTTGAGGACGTGAGCACGGCGAGCGTGTGCCCCACGGCGCGCCCCGCCACGGTGGAGCTCATCGCTAAGGCCGACGGCATCATCGCCGGCCTGGACGTGTTCGCCCGCACCTTTGAGCTGCTGGATCCGCAGAGCTCCGTGTTGTTCGATGTTGCCGACGGTGACGAGGTGCACGCCGGCGACCACGTGGGCCAGGTGCGCGGCGACGCGCGCGTGCTGCTTTCGGGCGAGCGTGTGGCGCTCAACTACCTGCAGCGCATGAGCGGCATCGCCACCTATACGCACCGAATGGCGGCGGCGCTCGAGGGTACCAAGACCGTGCTTGTCGACACGCGCAAGACCACACCGGGCATGCGCGTCTTCGAGAAGGCCGCGGTCGAGATCGGTGGCGGCAGCAACCACCGCTACAACCTGTCGACGGCTGTCATGCTCAAGGACAACCATATCGACGCAGCCGGCGGCGTGACGCGTGCGATCGAGATGGCACGCGCCCACGCATCGTTTACCACGACGGTCGAGATCGAGTGCGAGAACCTGGACATGGTACGCGAGGCCGTGGAGGCCGGTGCCGACATCATCATGCTCGACAACATGACCCACGACGACATGGCTGCCGCGATTGAGCTTATCGACGGCCGCGCCAAGACCGAGTGCTCGGGCAATGTGGATGCCAGCAATATCCGCGCCCTGGCCGACCTGGGCGTCGACTTTATCAGCTCGGGGGCGTTGACGCACTCTGCGCCGATTCTCGACCTCTCGCTTAAGCATCTGCGTCTGCTGGACGGTAAATAATGAACGCCCGCGAGCGCCGTCGTGCCATCATGGGCGTGCTCGAGGAAGCCAGGGAGCCCGTTTCGGGCAGTGCACTTGCCCGCGAGGTTGGCGTGAGCCGTCAGGTCGTGGTTCAGGATATTGCCCTGTTGCGTGCCGATGGGCACGATGTCGTGGCAACCAACCGTGGTTATGTGCTGCAGGAGGCTCCCAGCAGCCCCGCCGTGCCCACGCGCTTGGTCAAGGTTCGCCACAGCGTGGAGCAGGCAGGCGATGAGCTCACGAGTATCGTCGACGTCGGCGGCTCCGTGCTCAACGTGATCGTCAATCACCGCGTGTACGGCAAGATCACGGCCGACTTGGACATCCGCAATCGTCGCGATGTTGAGCGCTACCTGCACGATATCGAGAGCGGCAAGAGCTTTCCGCTGCTGACGGTAACCAGCGGCTATCACTTCCATCGCATTGCGGCAGAGGATGAGCAAACCCTCGACGAGATCGAGGCCATGCTCAAGGAGAAAGGCTATCTGGCAGACCTGATGCCCTACGAAGACGACCTATCGTAGCCGACGCTGCAAACGCCCCTAAGCGGCAATCTGACGTTCAATCGTCGGTCGCGTAC
>USIL01000029.1:0-9960 GCA_900554655.1 uncultured Collinsella sp. | reverse complement strand
GTTTTGAAATGGTACTTCGGAAGTATTGATTCACGCCCCGGCGCAACCAGCCCTACAGCCCGTATTTCACGACAACGCGGTTGATCCGTCGACACCAAGGCTTGTAGAGGGCGGCCAAGAACACGCAGGTCGCGAGGCCGTGTGTGATATCGAACGGCACTGCCGTGGCAAGACGCGCCACGACGCCCGCCCACGTGAGCGGTTGTACAAAACCGATAATGTCGTACGCGTTGATCACCACGCCGTACAGCAGACCCGAAGCAAAGCCGTACGCCATCAGCGCCGGCATGCGCACGGTTCCATCCGCACGGTCGAACGCACCGGCATGCGCCAGCGCACCGCCAACATAGCCAACCAGGCCCCAGGCATACATCTGCCATGGCGTCCACATGCCCTGCCCAAAAAAGAAATTGCTGGTCAGTGCTGCCAACGCGCCGACCATGAAGCCGTTGCGACGCCCGAGCGTCGCCCCGGCGATGATGGCGATGGCGCTCACGGGTTTAAAGTCGGGAATGGGGCCGAACAAGATGCGGCCCGCCGCCGCCAGCGCCGCCAGCACCAGCGTGGGCATAATCTGGCGCAGGCCCGGTCGCGACGCCTCGTAGCCTGCAAAGAACAGCGCAAGCACCAGCGCCACCACGACAAGCATGGCGAGCGCCGCCTGCTCAACGCCCGCCAGCAACGCCGTTGCCATCACCGCCGGCACCGCCAACAACAGCGGAATCTCCAGTTTTGTGAGTAAACGCGAGAAACGACAGTCCGTCATCCCATCACGCCCTATAGAACACGTTGTCGGCAAAGAAGTCGGCCGGGGGCTCCACGCAGGCAATCTCGCCGTCAAACATCATGGCGACGTCGTCGGCTACCTGCTCGGCAAAGTCCAAATCGTGCGTAGCCATGATGACGGTGCCGCCAGCCTTCGCATGGTCACGCAGGGCACGGGCGATGATGCGGCGGCTGGCCAGGTCCAAACCCTTGGTGGGCTCATCGAGCAATAGCAGCTCGGGGCCAATCAACAGCAGCTTTGCCAACGCAAGCAGCTGGCACTGACCGCCCGAAAGATCGTACGGGTGACGCGCCTCCAAGCCCGCCAGACCCAGGCGCGCTGTCTGCTCCCGTGCTGCGGCCTCGTCGTATCCGCAGGTCGAGGCCCATTCCATCAGCTCATCGCGAACCGTCTCGGCAACCAGCAATGCCTTGGGATTCTGTGGCAGCAGCGCCGCCGAGGCCGCTTCGCGCACCATGCGGCCGCGCTGCAGCTTGGCGGTCTTCGCCAGCACCGAGAGCATCGTCGACTTACCGCATCCGTTGCCGCCCACGATTGCATGCACCGCGCCAGCCGAAAACGAAGCATCGAGCCCGCGCAGCACCCAGCCGGACGCTCGATCGTAGCGAAACCAGCCTTCCGACAGGATGGTAGCCGACCCGCCGTGCATTTTTTGGAGTATTCTGCTTCCATCCGTGCGCGGGAAGGCTTCCGAGCCGTTCTCGAGCGACGTTTGCGCCACAAATTCGGACGATTTGTCCAATTCTGAACTTTTTTTCGCGCTCGATACGTCCCCGGGCGGCTCCAGAGAGCCCAAATTGTCCTCGCGCCTGCTGAATACTCCTTTATTTGCACATCGGATGGCACCCCACCCCAACATGTCATCGGAAAACAGCGATTCTCGGCGTCCCAAAGAAGCCATATCCGCCACCTCGCGCACGCGACCGTTCTCAATCCGGTACGCACACGTCGCGTATTCGAGCATTGGGCGCGGCTGATGCGTAGCCACAACAACCGTGCAGCCCAGCTCACGGTTCACGCGAAACAGCGCGTGCAGAAAATTCTTCTCGGCAACGGGATCGAGCTGAGACGTGGGCTCGTCGAGTAGCAGCACACGCGGACGCAGCGCCAGGACGGCGGCAAGCGACAGCAGCTGCTTGCGGCCACCCGAAAGCGTGTCGGTATCGCGATGAAGCCAGTCCTCCAGACCAAAGAAATAGCTGGTCTCGGCAACACGGCGGCGCATCTCGTCGCGCGACACGCCCAGATTCTCTAGGCCAAACGCCATCTCGTGCCACACGGTCTCGCACACAATCTGGTTCTCGGGATCCTGGAACACATAGCCCACGCGCTCCGCCGATGCCCGCGCGTCCATGTCGGCAACGTTCTCGCCCAGCACGCGCAGTTCGCCAGTGCGCTCGCCCGCCGGCGCGATCTCGGGCTTGAGCAGCGACAGCAGCGTCGACTTACCCGATCCGGTACCGCCAACAAGCAACGCAAATGCACCTTGGGGAACAGACCAGTCGAGCCCCTCGAGCACCGCAGCATCAGCATCGGGGTAGGCAAAGCTCAGGCTCCGCACCTCAATCGCCGGCATATCCAGGCCGCACGCCGCGCCCGACACCGGGCCCCTATCCAACCGAGCCATCAGCCAAACCTCTTCTCATCAATCGCGTGCAACGCGCAAGGCAGCACCATCCAGGCAGCGTACACGACATAGCCCAGCCACGGCGCCGGCACCGAGAGCTGCGGATAAAACGAATACTGCGTCGTCGCGGTCCACGCCACTGCCGCCGTGGCCACGCCAAACAGCGCAAGCCCAACCAGCGCGGCAACGTCGCTGAGTCCCAGTCGATACCGCGCATACGTCGTACGACGCGTCGCGGCACCCCACCCGCGTGAGCGCATCGCGTCCGCGCGATCCAGCGAATCTTCCATGCCCCAGCCCATCAACACGCTTGACGCCCGCAGACGCGAGCGCACGGGATCGGCCGGCGCGCGCCCCGGCACGTCAATCGCATCCTGCACCGCCAGCACCGTACGACCGCGGCGCAAAAACTGCGGGATAAGCCTCATGCACATCGAGATCATGAGCGCGATCACCGGTGCGGCATTACCCAGCAGCGCGAGCACCTTGTCGTATTCGAGCATCGACGCCGCGGCCTCAAACCACAGCACGCTCGCCACAAACAGCCCACCCATGCACAGGCCATATACCATGCTCTCCAGATACACCGCGCGCATGCCAATGCGGAACAGCTCCGTCGAGCCCGAGGTGCCAAACAGTGGATTGACCAGCGCGATAATCAAAATCACCGGCAGCTGCCAGCGAAGCGCGCCCAGCGTGCGGGCAGCCCCACGCGTCGCAAATCCATACGCCAGCCCGCCCGCAAGTGACAGCGCGATCAGCACCGGCTGCATAGAGAACATGGTGAGCCCCAACGTCAGCACCATGTAGAGCGCCGGCACCGCCGGATGCGACATCGAAAATGCCGCGACGGGTTCGTTGCCCGATTCCTCTCGCATGGTGTCCACGGGCATCCCCATCCCCTCGCTCAAACGTCAACGCCGCAGCGCCGCCACCATACACAACCAGCGCAAACGCCGTACCGCCGGCCCAAGCCTCAGCTGCCGCGCATCAATCGTTACGCGCTCATCATATGCCTGCGGTATCATATTGCGCCGTGTATCGTTTCCAAACACACGTCTCTATAACGTAACAGGAGATCACATGGACGCAACCGCAATTATCCTCGCTGCCGGCGAGGGCACCCGCATGAAGTCGAACCACTGCAAGGTTTCGCACAAGATCCTGGGCAAGCCCATGGTCCAGTGGATCGTCGACGCTACCATCAAGGCCGGCTGCAGCCGCGTCGTGGTCGTCATCGGCAGCCACGCCGACGAGATGCGCGCCCTGATCGACGGCGCCTACGCCAGCAGCGCCACCAAGGTCGAGTGCGTCGAGCAGACCGAGCGCCTTGGCACCGGTCACGCCGTGAAGGTCGCACTCGAGGCCTGCGGCATCACCGAGGGCCCGGTCGTCGTGCTCAACGGCGACTTGCCGCTCATCACCGCCGACACCGTCGCCAAGTTCGCGCAGACCGTCGCCACCGGCGAGCTCGCCTGCACCGTCATGACCATGACCCCGCCCGATCCTTTTGGCTACGGCCGCATCAAGCTGGGCGCCGATGGTCAGATCGAGCGCATCATCGAGCAGAAGGACTGCACGCCCGAGCAGGCCGCCACGCTGCTGGAGTGCAACGCCGGCTGCTACGCCTTCGACGGCGCGCAGCTTGCCGCCCACATTAACGAGATCGGCAACGACAACGCGCAGTCCGAGTACTACCTGCCCGACATGCTCGAAATCCTCAAGGGTCACGGCCAGGCAGTCTCCATCTTCCACTGCGACGACTACCGCGACGGCCTGGGCGTCAACAGCCGCATCCAGCTCGCGCAGCTCACCGCCATCGCGCGCGACCGCATCAACGAGCACTGGATGGCAGAAGGCGTCACGTTCATCGACCCCACGCAGGCCTGGATCGGTCCCGACGCCACCATCGGCCGCGACACCGTCGTGTGGCCGCAGACGCATCTGATCGGTCACGTCACCGTGGGCGAGGAGTGCCAGCTCGGCCCCAACAGCCGCCTCACCGACACCACCGTCGGCAGCGGCTGCATCATCGATGAGACCATCGCCATCGAGGCCGTCATCGAGAACGGCGTCGACTGCGGCCCGCGCGCCTACCTGCGCCCGGGCACCCACATGCTCGACGGCTCCAAGGCCGGTACGCACGTGGAAATCAAGAAGTCCACGATCGGCGAGGGTTCCAAGGTGCCCCACCTGTCCTACATCGGCGACACCACCATGGGCTCCGGCGTCAACGTAGGCGCGGGCTCTATCACCTGCAACTACGACGGCGTCCACAAGCACAAGACCGTCATCGGCAAGGATGCCTTCATCGGTTCTGACACCATGATGGTCGCGCCCGCCCAGATTGGCGACGGTGCGCTCGTGGCCGCCGGCTCCGTCATCACCGAGCCGGTCCCGGCCGACGCACTCGGTCTGGGCCGCGCCCGTCAGGTAAATATTGAGGGCTGGGCCGCCGATTATCGCCGTCGTCTGCACGAGGACGACGAGGCATAACGTTTCACCAAGCACAAAAGGAGCTGTTCCATGGGGACGGCTCCTTTTTCTATCGTGACCTGCGCGACCGGATGAGTGGTCGGTTCGTGTCCGTTGACGGTAAAGACGTTATCAAGACCCGATTAACCCCGCCGCACGGTTACAATGCAAAAAGGCATCTATATGGCATTCGATGTATAAAGGAGAAGGGTAATGCCGATTAATGATCCCGAGAAGTCGGAGAATATGCGCAAGTCCATCCGCGTGTATTCCGGTTCCTCCAACCGTCCCCTCGCTCAGAAGATCGCTGAGTACCTTGGGGTCGAGCTTTCGGGCCTTACGCTAAAGCAGTTCGCCAACGGTGAGATTTACGCCCGCTACGACGAGACCGTCCGCGGCGCCGACGTCTTCCTGATTCAGTCCGTGGCCGGCGGCAACGTCAACGACATGCTCATGGAGCTGCTCATCGCCACCGACGCTGCCAAGCGCGCATCCGCCCGCTCCATCACCGCCGTCATCACCCACTACGGCTATGCCCGCCAGGACCGCAAGGCCGGCCCGCGCGAGCCCATCACCGCCCGCCTCGTCGCCAACCTGCTCGAGCGCGCCGGCGTCGACCGCATCATCACCCTCGACCTGCACCAGGGTCAGATCCAGGGCTTCTTTGATATCCCGGTCAACCACCTGTCCGCACTGCCGCTGTTTGGCCAGTACTACAACGCCATGAACTTCGACACCGACAACCTGGTTGTCGTCTCCCCCGACGTGGGCCGCGCCAAGGCCGCCAAGAAGCTGTCCGACATGCTCGGCTGCGACCTGGCCATCGCCCACAAGGGCCGTCCGCGCCACAACGCCGCCGAGGTCATGGGCATCATCGGTGACATCAAGGGCAAGACCTGCATCATCAACGACGACATGATCGACACCGCTGGCACCCTGTGCGCCAACGTCAAGGAGCTCAAGGCTATGGGCGCTGGCGACATCTACGTCTGCGCCACCCACGGCATCTTCTCCGGTCCGGCCATCGAGCGTCTGAACGACGCCCCGATCGTCGAGTGCCTCGTCACCGACGCCATTCCCGTCGAGGTCGGCGGCAAGATCAAGACCATCTCGGTCGCCGAGGAGTTCGCTCAGGCCATCTCCGCCGTTTACCACGAGGAGCCCGTCTCCACGCTCGTCGGCGGCGACTTCGCGCTGTAGTCCAACGCGCATCGCATCATCTTTGGTGCTTTTAAAGGGTCGGAAGCTCGCTTCCGGCCCTTTTTCTATCCCTCGCCAACCTTCCCTGGACAATTGGTTCAGATACGTATTTTTTAAAGCCCCAAAGGGCCGTTCGGAGCCTTCTGAGCTCCCCGGCGGATGCCATGCCGCCCAAAGCTCATCGTTTTCGAGTACAACCGCCGCATATTTACCCTCAAATCACCCTCGAAGGCCCTTAGAAACGCCTCGAATGCCCGTCGCCTTATACGTATCTGAACTAACTGTCCAGTAGCTATCGTCAACCTTCGCGGCAGAGCTCAATTTCCTGCAATCCCCTCAACCGATTCCATCGATTTCATAACACCCAGCCGTTCATGGCGCACAGCGCCCCGCTGAGCGAAAAGAACGGTATGGCGGTCGCATTCTGCCGCCAACTTAGTACGTTATAGCTATGACGACCGTGATTTCACATTTCTCCGCCCTCCGCGCAATTCGTCGCGCACGACGGGCGTACTCTGCCCTACCCTGGGACTCCGTTGATAGTGAACAGCAAGCACAGGCCTTGGCTAGCTGCATTCCCAATAATGACGCGATAGACTTTGGCGCACTTTCGATACTCGACGCCTGGAATGAAGATGATTCCGAACTACTCGATCTTCTCGTTTCAAACGAAGACAACAGACGCCCCGACAAGCGACTTCTTCAGCATATTCTCTCCGCTCCGCTTCCTGAAGGTGCAATTATGCACGTCGAGGCCGACATCTACGCAACGTCTCCTGCCATGACAGCCATGCTTTGTTCTAAAAATGAATCGGTCGCCAAAACCTTGATGCTCCTTATGGAGCTGCTCGGAACCTACTCCCTTCCGCCCGAGGCAACCTACCCCATCGCCTATGACGACATCTGGCCCAAGGGCGATAGCTGCGCAGCGACGGGCGATCTTGATTGCCTGGGCGGCCAGTCGGCAGCCAAACAGCAGAACGAAACCCGCTACGACCATCGAAGATCTCGAGGCGGTCGCGCGCTTCGCCAAAAGTAGCTCATACACCTCGTTTCGCACGGCAGTCAAGCTTGCCCGACCCGGATCTTCATCCCCAGCCGAATCCCTAATGTTAGCCGTTCTCGGAGCGCCCATGCGCTTTGGCGGATTCGGATGTTGGAGCCTGCCCATGGGAGGCCTGCTACTCAACTATCGAATCGACTTCGACACTCTTGCGGTTAACATGTCCTCCGGCATCCCTTACGCCATCTGCGACCTATATTGCCCGGCCGCCGGAGTCGACAACGAATACAACGGAATTGGGCATGAGCTTCAAAACGCTCGCATCCACGATGGCAATCGAAATAATGGCCTCAAGGCAATGGGCATCCACGTCCTGGTTATCAATCGCGACCAAATGAAAGACCTTGTTGCACTCGAAGCCTTCGCCCAAACGATGCATCGACTCGCAGGAGTCCGATTCCGATATCGCATCAAGGGCTATCGCAAGCGTCAGGCCGCTTGGCTCAACGCTCTGCGGGCCGGAATCGGCCTTGCGCCGGTCTAAACGGCGAATCACCCGTGCGCCGTCGAACAGGGCTGGACAGTTAGTTCAAATACGTATAAATAGACACATTGAATTAGGCTGTTTTGCAGCTATCTCTATACCATTCGCCCTATTTGAAAGCGGGGTAGACTTCAAAACAGCGTCATATGGACTAACTAAAGTTCCAAAACAACGTATCGGCATTGAATTGAGCAATTCGAGTCCTCAGAACTTATACGTATCTGAACTAACTGTCCACCTCGGATTTTGACGGCCGTCCAAACGCCCCCAAACAACCTCAATTGCCCTCCATTTGACAGCGGCAACAGGGTCGCTCACCATAGCAGGCGACAAACCAACGAAAGGATGAACATGGCAGCTGCACAGCCGCTTAAGATTCGCATGGTTGCCGGACTTGGCAACCCTGGCGATGAGTATGCCGAGACCCGCCACAACGCCGGTTTTAAGGCGATCGACGAGCTGGCCCGTCAGGCCGGCGTCACGTACTGGAAAAACCAAGCAGGCGCCGAGGTCGCGCTCATCAATATCAACGATGCCGAGGAAGAGGGCGGCAAGCGCCAGATCGTGCTGGTCAAGCCGCAGTCGTACATGAATACCTCGGGTGGCCCCATCTCCAAGCTTTGCCGCGAATACAAAATCAAGGCCGAGGAGCTACTCGTAATCCACGACGAGCTCGATATTCCCGCCGGCGACGTGCGTGTTAAGGTGGGCGGCGGCCATGCTGGCCATAACGGCCTGCGCTCCATCATCGACAAGATGGGCAGCCGCGACTTTAGTCGCATCCGCACCGGCATTGGCAACCCTCCCGGCAAGATGGCCGTGGCAGACTATGTGCTCAAGCAGCTGCGCGCCCGCGAGGCCGAGGACTTCCAGGACACCTGCGCCCGCGCCGCAGACGCCGCCGGTCTGGCCATCGTCCACGGCGTAATCTACGCCCGCGATCACGTAAACGGCGCCGCTTCCGCCAACGGCAAGCACTAAAACCTACCAAAAAGGGATGTTTATTTTGGCAGGTTTTATCTACGAAAACGCCCCAGTGGCCGCATCGCAATAAACCCCGCACTGCCATACACACATAGCGCCCCAAAGGGGGCCGGCCTCATCACAACCTGAGGCCGGCCCTCTTTGCCGTTTTGCCTGATAAAACTTGCCAAAATAAACCTGTCCCTATTTGGCAGGCCAAAGTGGATAAACCCTGCTCCCGCCTGCCAAAGATACACGTAAACAGCATGTCCATGAGGGTATAATTTGCACCGTATGTCTGCACAACGCCTGTGCGCGTACGGTTTTATTCGGGCTACCGTCCATTTCCGTGGAGGCACGGTTCGGCAGCCCTAACAAGAGAGGGGTTCTATGTATAAGATCCTGGAGAAGACGCAGTTCTCGGAGAAGGTGTTCAAGTTCCGCATCGAGGCGCCTGCAATCGCCAAGCATGCGCACGCTGGACAGTTCCTCATGGTTCGCGCCAACGAGACGGGCGAGCGTGTCCCGTTTACCCTGGCCGGCTGGAACGGTGACGAGGGCTGGGTCGAGTTCATCTTCATGGTGATCGGCAAGACCACCGAGATGCTTTCCACCTACGAGGCCGGCGAGTCGCTGCGCGACGTCGTGGGCCCGCTGGGCGTTCCCACCGAGATGGCTGAGGGCCCCTGCGCCGTCATTGGCGGCGGCGTCGGCCTGGCAATTGCCTTCCCGGTCGCCAAGCACCTGGTCGAGACCGGCCACGAGGTGCACGCCATCATGGGCGCCCGCACCAAGGACCTCCTGCTTATGGAGGACCAGTTCCGCGAGCTCCTCGACGAGGACCACATCCACATCACTACCGATGACGGTTCCTACGGCGAGCAGGGCGTTGTTACCGCTCCGCTGGAGCGCCTACTGCAGGACAAGGCCGTGAGCCAGGTCTTCTGCGTCGGCCCCGTTCCGATGATGAAGTTCTCGACCCTCACCGCCCAGAAGTACGACACCCCCATCACCGCGTCGCTCAACCCCATCATGGTTGACGGCACCGGCATGTGCGGCTGCTGCCGCGTCGAGGTGGGCGGCGTGACCAAGTTCGCTTGCGTCGACGGCCCCGACTTCGATGCCACCCTGGTCGACTGGGATGACCTTCGTGCCCGCCAGGCCGCTTACCGTTCCGAAGAGGGCGAGTCCCTCAAGGCCTATGAGGAAAAGAGATGCGCATGCCACTAGTTAACGGTCGTTTCGTTGCCGATATGAAGTCGCCCCGCACCCCCGATAACGAGGAGCCGGCTGCCGAGCGCGCCTGCGACTTCCGCCCCGTCGACAAGGGCTTCACCGAGGAGATGGCGCTGGCCGAGGCC
>USIL01000028.1:0-9973 GCA_900554655.1 uncultured Collinsella sp. | reverse complement strand
ATTGTCAAATACGAGCGCGATGCCTGCGACCTTAAGATCCGCGAGGTCGAGAGCTTGCATGAGGTCGTGGACACTTATCCCGTGGACAAGCTGCTGACGGCGGGCGATCCGGCCTACCTGCAGGCACATTACGAGGAAATGTACGCGCCCTTTAAGCAGACGCTTTCGGGCATGTTTACGGCCGACTGGTACTTTGAGTACACGGCGCCCGGTATCGACAAAGCCCGTGCGCTCGAGGGTGCTCTGCCCAAGCTCGGCATCGATGCCAGCGAGGTCGTATCGTTTGGCGACGGCCAGAACGACAAGTCCATGATCGAGTGGGCTGGTACCGGCGTCGCCATGGGTAACGCTGTCGATGAAGTCAAGGCCGTGGCCCAGATGGTGACCGCCAACAACAACGAAGACGGTATCGCGGTGGCACTTGACCAGCTACTGGGTTAGAATCGCCGATAGTGCATGGTTCGGGCGTCCGCTTGCGGGCGCCCTTTTGTTAGGGAGGGTGCCGTGTCCGCATTTCCGTTCGACGCCGTTATCTTTGACATGGATGGCGTCATCGTCGATACCGAGTATTACTACCTGGGCGAGACTGCCGCGTTTGCCAAGGAGCTTGGGCTTAATCTGACTCAAGAGGAGTTGAATGGGCAGGTCGGTACCTCGCATCAGTTCTTCCTGCATATGCTGGTCGATTGGTTTGAGCGCGCCGGTAAGGGGCATTTCACTGGCGATGAAGCGTTGGCCCGTTGGGACGAATGGGCTCATAAGCGTCCGCGCGACTATCAGGCTTTGATTAACCCAGGCGCCGTGGATACGATTCGAGAGCTGCCGCGCCGTGGCGTTCGCGTGGCGCTTGCCAGCTCGTCTCCCATGGTTAGCATCGAGGAAGTGCTCAACGCATGCGGGCTGTCGGATGCCTTTGAGTATGTGGTGAGCGGCGAGCAGTTTAAGGAGAGCAAGCCCGAGCCCGACATCTACCTGCATGCGCTGGACCTGCTGGGGCTGCCCGCGAATCGCTGCTGCTGCGTCGAGGATTCGGTGCCTGGCATCACTGCCGGCAAGCGAGCCGGCCTGACAGTCATTGCCAAGCGCGAGGAGCGCTTTGGCTTTAGCCAGGATGCCGCGGACAAGATTATCGACCAGCTGCCGGAGCTGCTCACGCTTTCTTAGGAGCGCGGTAGTTGCGCGTTTTTCGGGTCTGATGAGTAAATAGCCGACATTTTGGTGCGACACCTAGCATACTTTAAGCTAATGCGGGCTTAAGGGCTTGTTGAATGCCCTTAAGCCCGTTTTAGAATTAATTGTGCTGGGAGAGGGTATATGCCACCGACTGAAGGGCCAACTGACGGTAAAGCAGCGATACCGCTGTACCAACAGGTTATTGATATCATCAAAAACGAAATCAACTCCGGCGCCTACAAGGCGGGCGCGCGGATACCCAACGAATTCGAATTGGCTGAGAGCTATAAAGTTGGCCGCGTTACCGTGCGACGCGCTATTGAGGAGCTCGTCCAGCAGGGCTATCTAACGAAGCGGCAGGGGAAAGGCACGTTTGTCAATGCCCCCAAGCTTAAGCGCAAGATTCGCCAGAAGGATGACGTCCAGAGTTTTTCGGACGCATGTCGCGTTAACGGAATGGAACCGGGGGCGTGTGTCATTTCGAGAAAGATACTGCCGGCGGATTCCACCGAAGCACAGTTCTTTGGTGTTCCCGTTGGAACTGACTTGATTTGCGTTGAGCGCGTGCGCACTGCCGATGGCGTCCCTGTCATGCTCGAGAACAACATATATGTTTACGAGGACAACGCCTATCTATCAACGGCACCTCTATCTAACCAATCCATTTTTGAGTTCGTGCGCAACCGGACGGGCCGCACGCCCGCGTTTACCGACCCGTGCACGCTCGAGATCGCGTGCGCGTCGCCCGAGGTCGCTCGACTGTTGGCAGTTCCCGTTGGCGAGCCCTTGTTTTATATGGAAGCCTTCTTTTTCGATGAGCAGCGGCGGCCGTTTATCATCGGTCGTCAGCGGATCGTTGGGTCTCGCTACGTTTTTGACATCTAGGACATTGCGAATGGAAACGCCCAGTGGATCATCTCGCCGGGCGTTTCCATACCGTTCACGGCGCAAACGCAACCGTTCAACCGCGTTGCGGCAATCAGTTTGAAATTATCTTGATGAAGGAAAAAGCTGCTGGTAATCTATGGAACGTCATAGAACGTTTGCATTGTGCAAACGTTGAAGCGAGATGCGATGAAGTCTCGAGTTCTTTGGAGGTATCTATGTCAGATACGAAGGCGAAGAAGACAAACAGACGTTTTAAGTTCAAATTACCGCATGTCTATACGATCATGTTCTTGCTGATCGTTGTCTTTGCGGTCTTGACTTGGATCGTTCCCTCTGGTCAGTATCAGCGCAAGACGATTTCGACAGCGGCGGGCGAGCGTGAAGTCGCCGTTGCTGGAACCTATGAACAGGTCGATAAGAACTACACCGATTCCGAGACCGGCGAGACCATCAATCTGGGCCAGGATATCTTCGCGGTTCTGCAAGCGCCCACCAAGGGCATCCAGGAGGCTGCCGACGTCGTTGCGTTCGTCTTATTGATTGGCGGATCGTTCGCGATCATCACCAAGACCAACGCTTTGAATGCCGGCATGAGCCGTGTGATTAAAAAGCTCAAGAACAAGGACATCCTCATCATTCCCATCACGATGACATTGCTGTCCATTTGCGGCACTACGTTTGGTATGTCTGAGGAAGCCCTGCCGTTCTATGCCATCTTCATTCCCATCATGATGGGTATCGGTTATGACTCGATGACGGCATTCATCATCTGCTTCCTTGGTCCTAACCTGGGATATTGTGCTTCGACCATCGACCCGTTTAATGTTTTGATCGCCCAAGGCATCATTGGCATCGAGGGTAATCCGCAACTGTGGCTGCGCGCCGTTTCTTGGGTTATCTTCACTGCCGTCGGTATCGCATGGGCCATGCGCTACGCCATGCGCGTCAAGAAAAACCCCGAGTCGTCCATTGTGTACGAGGACGATAAGCTCAAGCGTATTGAGTTTTCCGTGACCGATGCCTCCATCGAGGAAGAGTTCACTATCCGTCAGAAGCTCGTGCTTATCGATTTTGCTTGCGGTATGGGCATTATCGTCTGGGGTCTTGTTACCCAGGGCTGGTACATGAATGAGATTTCCGCCGTGTTCCTTGGCATGGGCTTGCTTGCCGGTATCCTGGGCGGTCTTGACCAGCAGACAATCGCAGAGGAGTTCGTTAAGGGTCTCGCCGACTTTGCGTACGCTGCCATCGTTATCGGTATCGCTCGCGGTATTCTGGTCATCGCCGAGGGCGGCATGATCATCGACACCATCCTCCAGGCGCTCGCTACTGCGCTCGCCGGTGCACCCGCCGCCGTCTACACCACGTTTATGTATATCGTCCTTGGCCTGCTCTCTTTGCTGGTTCCCTCGAGTTCTGGCCTGGCGGCGCTCACCATGCCCGTTATGGGCCCCCTGACCGAGCTCATGGGCCTCAATCCCGAGGCAGCCGTCACCGCGCTCCAGTTTGCCAACCAGACCATCAACACCATCAGCCCCGTGGCGGGCATGACGGTCGCCGGTCTTGCCGTGGCTAGGATTTCGTTTGGCCAATGGTGGAAGACCATTTGGAAGTTCTTCATTTTCATGGTCGTCTTTGGCGTGATTGTAACGGCAATCTCTGGCATGCTTCCGGTGTAGGTGGTTGTGATGTCTGATCGTTTGACGGTCCTGACGTCTAAGAGCGTCTTTACCGGTACGGGGGACCTGCCGTTTGAAGGTTTCGTAGCGGTCCGTGGCAATCGAATTGAGGCTGTTGGCACCAAGTGTGAGGCGGCTTCGTATTTGACCCAGGCGGACGAGGTAGTTGACCTGGGCGACCGTACCGTCATGCCTGGCCTGATCGATGTGCATACCTTCTATACAGGCTGGGCGCTGCGGACGTTGGGGTCTGATCTGTCCGGCATCGCCGATGCCAAAGAGGCCGTGTCGCTCTTGCGTGCATGGAAAGAAGGTCATCCGGATTGCGCGGCGGCTTTTGGCCACAACCTACCCGAAACGTTGGCATCGGATGCCGAGAACGCAAATACGGCAGCTGTGTTTGACGATTGTTTTGGCGATATCCCCGTTGTCTGCTTTACATCGGGTGCGGAGACCTGCGTTCTCAATGCTGCCGCTAGTGCGCGATACGGCTTTACGCCCCAGGCGTGCTATGCCGAGAAGATCTGGCGCATGATGAGCGATTTCCTCGCGCTGCCCGAGGTGCGTGCCGGGTATTCGGACTACATGAACATGCTTAACGAGCGCGGCGTCACCGCCATCAAGGAGATGGCGTTTGATGACTATTACGGCTTTGCCGACGAAATGGCTCGCCGTGAGGAATCTGGTGAGCTGACGGTTCGCGTCTCTATGATGTCGCAGCCGGTGGGTGCCGGTGCAAATCTGGCATATGCCCGCGAGGCGCGAGAGCGCTTCCGGGGACCGTTCGTTCGTTTTTCTGGCTTCAACCGTATGACCGATCGCGGCGTATGGGTGGGGCTTGCCGAGATGATAGACCCCTATGAGGACACGGCCGATGCGGGCGCTGCCGGCAAGACGGTCGTCGAGGAGCCAGAGTGGGATCTGATTGAGAACGAGCTGCGTGCAATTGATGCTGACGGCTTCCGATATTCCTTGCATTGCCAGGGCGATGGCGCCGTTCGTCGCACCGTGGCGCTCTATGCCTCGCTGCCTCGAGACGAGCATGGACGGATGCTTCGCCGCCATGCGATTACCGATCTCGAGAACTCTGATCCGACCGATCTTGTCGAGTTTGGCAAGTTAGGTGGAATTTGCGAGGTCTATCCGCAGATTCTAACGCTGGACCGGCGCGAGGATTGCCTGTCGATGATGCGTCGACAAATTGGTGAGACGCGACTTTTGCACAGCTGGAATCGCCGCGGCATGGAAGATTCCGGATGCACAGTGTGCTGTGGCACGGATTTACCGCTGTTGATTCCGAGTTTGGGCGAGTCAATCTACAGTGCGTGCGGCGGATACTTCGACGACGGACTGCCCGTGAATGAGGTCAACGCGCTGACGCTTGTCGAGCTCTTGCGCGCTTGGACTGCCGGGGGCGCGTACGACCTGATGCGCGAAGACGAGCTGGGTACGCTTGAGGTTGGCAAGCTTGCCGATATCTGCGTGCTCGATCGGGATGTGTTCGACCTCGATTATCGCGACGCACGCGATCTTGCGGTTGATATGACGATGTCGGACGGACAAATCGTGTTCGATCGAAATAAGGAGGCATAAGATGTCTGAATCCAAACCGACGCTGCACCGCGAACAGATTGCGGGCATGAATATCCACTACATCATGTGGTCGCTCGATTACTTCCTTGATGTGCAGCAGCGTTTGGGCTTTGAGTCCATTGAGCTGTGGTGTGCGGAGCCGCATGTGACGCTCGACCACACGGGCTACTTTGAAGCTGAGGTCCTGGCGAAAAAGGCTGCAGACCGTGGGCTTAGGTATCGTACTCTGTGTCCCGAGAATGTTGTCTATCCTTGGCAGTACTGCGCACGCAAACCGCTGCATGAACAGCGCAGCTTGGCGTACTTTAAGCACGGCATTGAGCTTGCCGAGGTACTTGGGTGCGACCGCATGTCCATCAACTCGGGCTGGGGCGACTGGGACGAGGACCGCGAGGAAGCCTGGAAGCGCAGCCGCGAGCACTTGTCCATTCTGGCGGAGTATGCCGGCGAGCACGGTCTGGTGCTTACGATGGAAAGCCTGCGTCCCGAGGAGAGCAACCTTGTGACGACGGTTTCCGATGCGAAGCGCATGATTGACGAGGTCGCGAGCCCGTACTTACAGCCCATGGTTGATACAACCGCGATGGGCGTTGCAGGCGAGACGCTCGAGGACTGGTTTGCCGCCTTTGGTGATGGGGCAATTCACGAGATGCACTTTATCGACGGTGACCCGTATGGCCATCTGGTGTGGGGCGATGGCAAGCACGATATGGACGCCTTCGTCGCCACGCTCAACGCCCATGGTTTCGACGGCATGCTGGGCCAGGAAATCACGGACGGTCGTTACTACGATGATCCGGCGGCGGCAGATGCCAAGAACATGGCCGCATTCGAGAAATATCTGATTGACTAAAACAACCATCGGCCACGCAACCAACGTCATTGATTGCGGGCCAAATAAGAAAGGAACTGGATATGAACGCACACGATCTGATCAAAGAGGCAATTGCCGAGAAGGGCAAGTTCGACAGCGTCTACTGGATTGCTTGCGGTGGCTCCATGATCGATTTGATCCCGGCCCATGAGCTTCTGCAGCGCGAGGCAACCACCTTCACTTCGTATATCTATACGGCTCGCGAGTTCGATATCATGCGTCCGCGTCGTCTGGGCGAGAAGTCCCTGGTCATCGCTTGTAGCCACAGTGGCAACACCCCTGAGGTCGTCGAGGGCTGCGAGATTGCCCTTGCTGCCGGCGCTACGGTGATCGCCCAGACCGACAACGCTGGATCCAAGATCGACTCCGGCAAGTGGACCACGTGGGTCTACCCGTGGGGCGAGGGCGTGCCGCAGGCCGAGGTCCCCGCTGGCATTTCGCTGTCGCTTGCGGCCGAGCTGCTCGATCAGCAGGAGGGCTACGCCGATCTTGCCGATATGTATGCCGGTATCGCCGAGATGGATAAGATTCTTCCCCCGGCACGCGAGAAGGTAAATGCCGAGCTGGGCGATCGCTTTGCCAAGCTTTGCCAGGAGCACGAGTTCTTCTACATTCTGGGCAGCGGTCCCAACTTTAGCCAGACCTACGGTTTCGCTATCTGCTCTCTTATGGAGATGCAGTGGCAGCACTGTAGCTACATCCACTCTGCCGAGTACTTCCACGGCCCCTTCGAGGTTACTCAGGATGGCGTTTTTTACTTCCTGCAGATGGGCTCCAGCGAGTGCCGTGCTATGGACGAGCGCGCCCTGGCGTTCCTTAAGACGCATACCGATACGCTGATGGTGCTCGATGCCAAGGAGTACGGTATGGAAGCCGTGCCGGCGAGCGTCCGTGCCTATCTGGACCCGGTGCTGTTCTACGCCATGAACTGCGAGCTGCGTGCTGCACGCGGCAAGGTGTTTGATCACGATCCCGATTTCCGTCGCTATATGGGTGTTGTCGAGTACTAGAAGGGGCAAAGGCCATGGCATTTAACGTTAACGCGCTCGGATTTGGCGACAACGTCGTCGATCGCTACGAGCATATCCACACCATGTATCCCGGCGGCAATGCGGTGAACTTCGCCGTTTATGCCAAGAAATGCGGTGCCGCACGCTCCGCATACATGGGCATTTTTGGCAATGACGCCGCTGCCGAGCATGTCATTGCAAGCCTCGAGGATGAAGGTATCGAGCTTGACAAGTGCGAGCAGATGATTGGCGAGAACGGAGCGGCTCGCGTGACCGTCGTTGACGGTGACCGTGTCTTCCTTGGCTCCAACGAGGGCGGTATCCGTGGCGATGCGCGCTATGTCCTCGATCGCTTTGACCTTTCGTACATGAAGCAGTTCGATGTGGTTCATTCGGGCAACTATTGCTTTACCGAGCGCGAGCTGCCCAAGCTGAAGGCTGCGGGCGTCACGGTCTCTTTTGACTTTTCGGATGACTCCACCGACGAGTACTACGAGCAGATTGCGCCCTACGTCGATTTCGCTTTCTTTAGTGCGGCGGATGCCGCGAGTGAGGACGAGATTCGCGAACGTCTGGCATGGGTGAAGGGCCTGGGTCCGCGTTTTGTGTCGGCTACGGCGGGCGCCGAGGGCTGCATTGCTTACGACGGCGAGCGTTATTACCGCCAGCTGGCTAAACCGGTAACGGACATGAAGGACACCATGGGGGCGGGCGACTCGTTCCTCACCTCGTTTTTGATGTGCTATCTCGATTCCGCCAAGCGTGGTGAGGATGGCGCCGAGGCCATCGAGCGCGCGCTCGACTTTGCTGCCGGGTTTGCCTCGACCGTGTGCGGCATGGAAGGTTCTTGGGGCCACGGAGCACCAATCGTCGAATAGCCGAGCTGTCCCGGGGAGCTGTATTGGTGCCTTCCCGTGACTCGGGGGTCAAAAAAGCCAAATATGAGTACTGTGACTAATTTAGTCGCAGCAAAATCGACCCCTTCAGACGTGATTTGAGCGTTTGGAGGGGTTTAAGATTGCGAAAATGCAGGATGAGTGACTGTAAAAGTGTTAGTTAATGGACAATCGTAGATTATTCTGGTGGTCGGAAAGCTCAGAGTAATGTATCCATTTCGCTAGCAGTACTCATATTTGACGTTTTTTGACCACAGGGGTTAGCGAAGGCTAAAAACAGAGTGTGCATTCGCTAAAACCGCCGACTCAATATGCTTTGCGTCGCATTTTTTGAGCGAGGCGACGTGTTCTGAGGCGCTTTCGAGCGATCTGATGAGTGACTGTGCGCTTATTTCTGCGTTTGCCTCCGCTGGTGCATCGGTCTCGAGCAGTAAACGATCGAGTGGAATTTGTCGTACGTATTCGCGTCCTCGTTTAGATGCGAGCATGCGTTCGTTGACGGAAAAATAACAGCCCGCATTACGCGCGCGGACGAGTTCGTCCGAAGTACCGCTAAACCAGTGGAAGATGATAACGGGGGAGTCGGGGTTTGGGATGAGTAGTCCATGCGATTCGAGGACGTCCAGTACGGCTCCTGCCGAACGAACGGCGTGAATTGATATCACGCGCCCGGTAAGAGGATGCTGCACGAGCGCATCGCAGAGCCGGTTAAGTGCCTGTATTTGTAGCGGCTCACTTCCAGCAAAGCGCGCGGAAAAGTCGAGTCCGACTTCGCCGATGTAGCGTTCTTGGGCAGCAACTTCGCAAAGCAGATTGACTTCGACAAAACCGCAGTGACCATCGGCGAGCCACCAGGGGTGAAGCCCAACGCCGGCGATGATGCCTGGTTGGCGACAGGCGCGCTCGTTTGCGGCCGAAAAGTCGCGCGGATTGACGCCGCAGTCAAATAGACCCAAGCCCAGCGCCGTCGCCTCATCGGCAACGGCGTCCGGGTGAGCCATTAAATCAAGATGGCAGTGTGCATCAAATAACCGGGGCTCCATCTCGGTGCGCTCCGCTAGTCTAGGCGCTGGCCATCGGCGCGCACGCGCTCGGTGCCGCGGCCACTGATCTGGCGGATAACCTCTCCGGCGATCATCTGGCCCATGATGGGCGGCATAAAGCTGGCGGTTCCCAGCTCGGTGCGCTCGTGGATATTGGAAGGGTCGCGGGGCTGCGTCTTAACCGATTCCTCGCAGCTAAACAGTACATGCAGACTCTTGATTCCGCGCTTCTTGCATTCTTTGCGCATGATGCGGCTCATGGGGTCACGTACCGTATCGAAAATGTCGGCAAAGCGGAGGCACTCGGGATGGAGCTTGTTGGCTCCGCCCATGGAGCTAACCAAACGAATGCCGTGGTCCTGAGCATATTTGGCAATGGTGAGCTTGGCCGAGATGGTGTCGATGGCGTCGACGACGTAGTCGAGCTTGCCGTCCGTCTGCTCCAAAACGCGCGCGAAAAATTCGTCGATATTGTCGCTCAACAGGTATTCGGTGCGCTTGATGACGGTAGCGGCTGGATTGATGTCGTGGATCATGGCTTCCATAACATCGACCTTGCGCTTGCCGATGGTGCTTTGAAAGGCGATGGCCTGGCGATTGATATTGCTGGGCGCGATGATGTCCTTATCCAGAATGACGAAATGACCAATGCCGCCGCGGGCAAGTGCCTCGCAGCAATTGGAGCCCACACCTCCGCAGCCGAGCACCAGCACCGTAGCATCGGCGAGCCTATCGAGTGCCTCGTGGCCCATGATGATCTCGAGCTTGGTGTCGCGTGTCTCGATGGCGGCTGCGGCAGCGGTTTCGGTCATAAATA
>USIL01000027.1:0-10033 GCA_900554655.1 uncultured Collinsella sp. | reverse complement strand
AGGTAATCCCTTCGCCGGCCTCGGCACCGGCGGCCCGGGCTACTGCATCAAGGAGGAGTACTCCACCAACCCCAACAACCACCATGCCGACGGCGCGCTGGCCATGGCCCGCAGCCAGAACCCCGATTCCGCGGGTTCGCAGTTCTACTTCTGCCTGGGCGCCCAGCATAACCTCGATTCCGGTTACACCGTCTTTGGTACCACGGTCGAGGGTCTCGATGTGATTTCGCAGCTGCGTGCCGGCGACGAGATCGTCCATGTCGAGATCGTTCACGAGTAAAGGGGACTTCCTTGAATAGCCAGCTGATCCAACAGGGCCGCGCCGCTTACCGCGCGGGTGATTTTTCCGCTGCAGCCCAGATGCTTGGGGCGGCAAAGACTCCCGATGAGATTATGGGCGAGGCCGATCACCTTCGTGGCAACGCCTTGATGCACCTGGGCATGTATGCCGAGGCCGCCGAGGCTTATGCTGCCGCCCTCAACGACGGCACCTACGGCAAGCGCGGCGCGCTGCTCACCAACCGCGGCAAGGCGCTCGCCGCCGTGGGCGACTACACGACGGCCGCCCAGGCGTTCTCTGGTGCTACGCAGGATGCTTCCTATGCCACGCCGTTCAAGGCCTATCTGGGCCTGGGCAATGCGCTGTTCCAGTCGGGCGATTATGCCAACGCGGGTACTGCCTTCCGTCAGGCTGCCATCGACGGCGCCAATCCGGCTCCTGCCGCCGCACTGGGCGAGCTTGGTCGTTGCTTCATTAAGCTCGGCCGTCCGGCGGATGCCGTGGAGACCTACCGCACGGCTATCGACTTTGCCGGCCCCCGCGACGACACGCGTGCGCTCAACGCCGGCATGGGTCAGGCGCTTTCTGCCGCCGGCCGCCCCTCCGACGCACTCGACGCCTTTAACGCCGCTACTGCCGATGGCATCTACCAGCTCACCTCCGAGCAGGCCGATGAGCTTGCCCGCGTGCACGATTCGCTTGCCGCGCTGTCTGCCCAGACGGCTATGGCCGCGGCTCCGGCGCCCGCGATGGACGCTCCTGCCGTCGATCCGCTCGATCCTACGGGCGCGACCGGTCAGTTTATGCCCGATCCCTCGGACACCGGCTTCTTTACGCTGTCCGAGTCCGAGATGGTCCAGCAGGACCGTCAGGATCGTAAGCAGGCCAAGGTCCGTCGTCGCCATCGCCACACGGGTCTCAAAGTCTTCATCGTGCTGCTTCTGCTCATTTTGATCGCCGCGGGCGGTCTGGGCTTTGCCTACACGCGCGGCTTTGGCTTCCCGTCCCAGGAGTCTGTCGTTACTGATCTGTTCCAGGCTGCCGGCGACGGTGACACCGCAAAGGCCGAGTCTTGCCTGGCCTCGAGCCTGCCCGAGGACGCCAAGTCGATGATCATCTCCTCGATTCCGCAGGGTGCCACCGTGTCCGTCGAGGGCATGGATCAGTCCATGACCGAGACGACCGCTAAGGTTAAGGAATCGCTGTCCAAGGGCGGCGAGCAGGAGTACACCGTCAAATTCGTGCGCTCCGACAACCATATCGGCTGGGCCGTTTCCTCGCTCGATATGGATTTCTCGGCTGCTGACAACCAGCAGTGACCTTATGGGATTTAGCTTTGCCCGGTGCTTCACCGCAAGTGAGGTGCCGGGCTTGCGCTAGTATGATGAGCTAGTAGTTTTCCAGCAATCATCCAACACATCAGGAGTTGCGTTGTTTTCTTTGATGGATATGTTCTTCGGTAGCTATGCGGGCGATCTTGCCATCGACCTCGGCACCGCAAATACGCTTGTCTCCGTGCGCGGCAAGGGCATCGTTATTCGCGAGCCCTCTGTTGTCGCCATCGACAAGAACGACGAGCGCATCCTGGCGGTCGGTATCGAGGCAAAGCGCATGCTCGGCCGTACGCCCGGCAACATCGTGGCCGTTCGTCCCCTGAAGGACGGCGTCATCGCCGACTTCGATGTTACCGAGGCCATGCTCCGCTACTTTATCGACAAGGCTTCCGAGAAGCGCTATCCGTGGACCCCGCGTCCGCGCGTTGTCGTCTGCGTTCCCTCCGGTGTCACGTCGGTCGAGAAGCGCGCTGTCTTTGAGGCCACGATCCAGGCCGGCGCTCGCCAGGCCTACCTGATCGAGGAGCCCATGGCCGCCGCTATCGGCGCCGACCTGCCCGTCGAGGAGCCCACCGGCTCCATGGTCATCGACATCGGTGGCGGTACCACTGAGGTCGCTGTTATCGCTATGGGCGGCATCGTCGTCTCGCAGTCCATCCGTATTGCCGGTGACGAGTTCGACCAGGCCATCCTCACGCACGTTCGCGATGCCTACAACCTGGCCATCGGCGAGCGTACAGCAGAGGACATCAAGATCAAGGTCGGCTCCGCCGTGCCGCTCAAGGACGAGCTCGATGTCGAGGTCAACGGCCGTGACGTGATCACGGGCCTGCCCAAGACCGTGCGCATCGAGAGCGAGGAGATCCGTCGCGCGCTCAACAAGCCGCTCGACGAGATGGCCAAGGCCGTTAAGGACGCCCTCGATGCCACGCCGCCCGATCTTGCCTCTGACCTTATGTACTACGGCATTTTGCTGACCGGTGGCGGCGCGCTGCTGCGCGGTCTCGACGTGCGCCTGCGCGATGAGACCGGCGTTTCGGTCAACGTCAGTCCTACAGCGCTTGATAACGTCGTTAACGGCTGCGCCCGCGTGCTCGAGGCCAATGCGTTTGATGGCGGCTTCGTCCAGACCAATGCTTAATTTCCAAAAGGTGGATTCCATTTGGCACGATCTTCGGGTTTCTCCACAAATCTGAATACCAAGCGACAATCAACGGGTATGCGCCCGTTGATTGTTTTCAGCCTGATTTCGGTGTTGCTGCTCACGTTTTACATCCGCGAGGGCGAGGCAGGACCGATTCATGCCGTGCGTTCGGGCGTAACGACGATTACCTCGCCGGTGCGCTTTGTGGGTTCGGCTGTGGCGGCTCCCTTCAATGCGATCGGCAACGTGTTCTCTAACCTTACGGCGTCGCAGGACACGCTTGACGAGCTTAAGAAGCAAAACGAGGAGCTGACCTCTAAGGTTGCTGAGCTCTCCGAGGCTCAAAAGACCGCCGAGCGTCTGGAGGGGCTGGTCGGCCTGCAGTCGACCTACAACCTCAAATCGACCGCTGCTCGTATCGTTGGTGCCTCGGGCGATGCCTGGACCTCGACCGTAACCATCGACAAGGGCTCTGCCGACGGGCTTACCATCAACATGCCTGTGACGAGTTCGGCCGGTGTTATCGGCCAGATTATCGAGGTATCGGCCAAAACGTCGACCGTGCGCCTGATTGGCGACGAGAACTCGGGCGTGTCCGCCATGGTGCAGGACACGCGCGCCCAGGGCATGCTGCAGGGTCAGGCTGACGGCACGCTGCGTCTTGAGTACGTGAGCGTCGACTCCGATGTTAAGGTTGGCGACATCATCGTGACCTCGGGCATCGGTGGCGTGTTCCCCAAGGGTCTACCGCTCGGCACCGTCTCGTCGGTTGAGAAATCGGCAAACGATGTGTACTACACCATTGTGGTGCGCGCTCAGACCACGGCCGAGAACAACGAGGAAGTGCTGGTCATTACCTCGCTGACCGACGAACAGTCGGCCTCGGATGAGGACGTGAGCACGGCCAACAGCACGCCGCAGGGAACGTCGCGCGATGCTGCGACCAAGACGAAGGACGAGAGCTCGGATGACAGTTCCGACACGTCCGAGACGACCGATTCTGGCTCGAGCGAATAGGGGGCATGTCCATGGATCTACACGAGCAGGGGATGAGCTCCCGCACGTTTGTGATCGCCGCCATCGTGTGCGTGCTGCTGCAGGCAGGCCTGGCACCGCAGATCTCCATTGCGGGCGGTCGCGTCAACTTCATGATTATCCTGGTGTGCCTAAGCGTGTTCTCGGGCGACCCGACCCGTGCCGTCGTGTGCGGTTTTTGCAGCGGCTTGTTTTATGACCTGTCCGCTGCCGTGCCGGTGGGCGTTATGTCGCTCCTGCTGACCGTGGGTTCTTTTGCCCTGGTGCACAGCGCCGTCGGTCAGACGGGCGGTACCCCGAGTGCGCGCGGCATCACTGTGGGCGCCTTCGCGCTCGTCATTAATGTGATCTACAGCATCATCTTGCTGTTTATGGGTTTGGAGACGAGCTTTGTTGTGGCGATCTTCGGCCATGCGCTGCCGTCCTCGATCCTGACGGGTCTGGTTGCCATTCCGTTTTTGATGTCCGGCGTCGTGCCGCAGTCCGGCTATGGATTCTCCGCACGTGGCGGACGCCAGACGGGTATGCGCTTTAAGCCCAAGACCCGCAAGCTCAAATAGGGGAGGCCCGTAGATGTCTTCCCAGTTGACGGTTATTATCGCCGGTATCGTGCTGGTTGTGGCCATCGTGGTCGCGCTGGTCATCATGCGTCGTGGCGATTCCCGTTTTACCTACGATACGCAGCATGGAACGGCCCCGCGCGCCACCGAGGGCGAGGGCAATACCGCGGCGACCGCCTTTAAGGGCCGCTTTTCCATCCTCACCACGGGTGTGGGTGCGATGTTTGCGGCACTTGCCGTCAAGCTGTGGGGCATGCAGATGGTCTCGTCGGACTATTACGAGAAGCAGGCCAATAGTAATCAGACTCGCACCGTTACCACACCCGCTGTGCGTGGTCGCATCCTCGACCGCAATGGCGTGGCGCTTGTCCAGAACCGTCCCTCACTTGCTGTCGTGGCCTACCGCGACCTTGCCGAGGATGAGGTTCTGGTTCGCCATCTTGCCAACGTGCTTGGAATGCCTTATGTGGCGGTCCTTCGCAATATTCAGGACAATACAGAGGGCGCTCAGAGCCTGCATACCATCGCGACGGACGTCCGTCGCTCCACGGTTGCCTATATCAAGGAGCACGCCGGCGAGTTCCCGGGCGTCAAGATTGCCGAGCGTACCGAACGCCAGTATCCATACGGCGAGACGGCATGCCATATCTTGGGCTATACCGGCACCATTACCTCCGAGCAGCTCGAGGCCCAGAATAAGAAAACCTCTGGCGATGATGATGCTTCTGCTGGCAAGATTACGTACCAGTCGGGCGATATCGTGGGCCAGGCGGGCGTTGAGAGCTACTACGAAAACCTGCTGCAGGGTATTCGTGGCGAGCAGACCGTCAAGGTCGATGCCTCGGGCAATGTGACCGGTCAGGCCGGCGCCGTGCCCGCGAAGGCCGGCTCCGACATTAAGCTCACGCTCGACCTTAAGATCCAACAGGCCTGTGAGACGGCACTGGCGAGCGCTATCGAGCTTGCCAAGACCACTGGCTACAGCAATGCCGGCAACGGCGCTGTGGTGTGTCTCGATCCCAACAATGGCGAGATCCTGGGCATGGCGAGCGAGCCCAAGTTCGATCCGTCCGTCTTTATCGGTGGCGTCTCAAATGACGTGTGGACCGAGCTCAATGATGACAAGGGTTCGCACCCGCTGCTCAACCGCGCCATTAGCGGACAGTACATGTCGGCTTCGACTATCAAGCCGCTCTCGGCACTGGCCGGTCTTGAGTTTGGAACCTACACTTCAACGCAGACAACCAACTGCACGGGCTATTGGACGGGTCTGGGCAAGTCGTGGGGCAAGCGCTGCTGGCTGACGTCTGGCCACGGCACCATGACGCTGCAATCGGGTATCGCCAACTCGTGCGACCCTGTCTTCTACGACATGGGCAAGGCGTTCTTTTATGACGAGCAACATTCCGAGGGCCTGCAAGAGGTCTTTCGTCGCTGGGGCCTGGGCAAGACCTGCGGTATCGATCTGCCGAGTGAAGGCGCGGGCCGTATTCCCGATGCCGAGTGGAAAGAGTCGTACTTCACCGACGCCTCTGCCGAGGACCGCAAGTGGAATGCCGGCGATATGACCAACATTGCCATCGGTCAGGGCGACATCCTGGTGACGCCCCTGCAGATGGCGTGCGCCTATATGGGTCTTGCCAACAGTGGCAAACAGTACGTGCCTCATGTGTTTTTGTCTGCCGTGTCGCGCGATGGCGACGGCGATGCCTATAAGTACAACGGCAAGGGCAAGAAGAAGCGTCTGGATGCCAAGATCAACAGCGATTCGGATTTGGCTCTAGTTCGCAACGGCATGCACGACGTGATTTACACGGCATCGACGTCCCTGGCGGCTCACTTTGGCACCCTGACGCCGCAGGTATACGGCAAGTCGGGCACGGGCGAGAAAAGTGGCGAGGACGAATACGCGTGGTTCTGCGCCTATGCACCGGCCGATGATCCCAAGTATGTCATCGCTACTGTCCTGGAGCAGGGCGGCGGCGGCTCAGATACCGCGATGCATGTCGTGCGCGACGTGCTCGGTGTGATTTATGACGAGCCCGATACCTCTTCGGCCTCGGGCGATTCTTCGGTTCGATAGGAGGTTGCGATGGATTTTTCTCCGGCGGATCTGTTCCGTTCAACCAAGACCGGCTCTCGCAGCAGCCTGGACCGCGTCAACAAGCAACTTTCGGCCTCGCGCGGCACGTTTCGCCAAAAGGTGCATATCGGTGTGCTCGTGGCTACTGTGGCGCTCGTCGCCTACGGTGCCATCATTATCTGGTCGGCTTCGCAGTTTAAGGCCGATGCCTCGTTCTCACGCCATCTGCTGGGAATTGGCATCGGAGCGGTGCTGGCGGTGCTCGTCTGGCGAACCGACCTGCGCGGTATTTCCAATTTCTCGACGGCGTTGCTCGTCATCGACCTGATCGTGATTTTCTCGCCCAAGATTCCGGGTCTGTCCTATACGGGCGGTCTGGGCATGACGGGCTGGATCAAGATTCCCGGTATCGGCTTGACGTTCCAGCCGGTTGAGCTTGCCAAGCTCATCACCATCTTCTTTATTGCTACGCTTGGCTCGCAGTATAACGGTCGCATCGATACCGTTCGCGACTACGTCAAGCTCTGCGGCATGCTGTCCATTCCGTTTTTGGCCGTCGTTGCCATGGGCGACCTGGGCTCGGGCCTGGTCGTGCTGGTTTCGGGCGCCATCGTCATTTGTATGAGCGGTGCACGCCGCGAATGGGTGCTGTCGACCCTGGCCCTGCTCGTGGGCTTGGTGGCCCTCGTCCTGGCGCTCGATTCGGTCTTTGATTCGTTGCTCGGCCACGATGTGCTCATCAAGCAGTACCAGATGAACCGTTTGACGGTCTTTATCGACCCCGATAATGCCGATTCGGACGATGCCTACAACCTGCAGCAGTCGCTTATCGCCGTTGGCTCGGGCGGCTTCTTTGGTAAGGGTTTGGGCCATGCGACGCAGTCGGCCGGCGGCTTTCTGCCTGAGTTCCACACCGACTTTGTCTTCGCCTTTCTGTCCGAGACCTTTGGCTTTTGCGGTTCCTTTTTGCTCCTGTGCCTCTACGTGCTGCTGATCTTTTCGACGATTCGCGTCGCCTTTAAGTGCGAGTCGCTGTTTTTGCGTCTTTCGTGTGTGGGCATCGTTGGCATGTGGGCGTTTCAGACTTTCGAAAACATCGGCATGTGCATCGGCATGATGCCGATTACCGGTATTCCGCTTCCGTTTATTAGCTTCGGTTCGTCTTCGATGATGATTCAGCTGCTGACGGTGGGTATCGTACAATCCATATGGCGGCATCGTTCGGGCGCCGCGTAACCGCTGGAGGGGTTTGCTATGAAAATTCCCGTAGATAAGCTGACCCGCGCTTTTAAGATGGGCGCGTCCGTTAAGAAGGATTCCGATACGCCGGTGCGCGTCTCGGTCTATCTGGATTCGTCCGCCTCGCGCTTTCTGGCCGAGACGGTGCGTGACGCCTTTGTGCCGCAGACGACCTCGGGCATTGTGCGCGTCGAGCGTCTGGGGGAGGAGCGAATTGCCCCAAAGACCGATACCGATGTGGTACTGGTGCTCTCGTGTGGCTCCGACCGCTTGGAGAGTGCCGTGCAGGAGCTCGTGATCGCCGGCGCGCCCGTGTGCGTGCTTGCCGAGTCTGCTGTGGAGGTGCCGTTTATCGAGGAGTCCACGCCCATGCTCGGCGTGGTAGCGGCAACCGATAAGACGTATCTGCTCGAGACGCTTGCCCGCTGGATTCTCGATCGCACCGATAAGGAAACGGCTTTTGCGGCGAACTTTGCCTTCATGCGCATCGCGGCGGCCAATCGTATCATCACCTCGTGTGCGCTCACCAATATGGCGACCGGTGCGCTGGTTTTTTTGCCGGGCGCCGATTATCCCGTTATGGCGCTGGCGCAGGTGGGCATGCTCTTTGAACTCGCTGCCGTCTTTGGACGCGGCATTAAGCCTGAGCGCGGCTACGAGGTCGCGGGCGTGCTTGCCGGCGGTCTTGTGATCCGCGCGGTCACCCGCGCGCTCGTCAAGCAGACGCCGCATATTGGGTTTGCCGTCAAGGCGCTCACTGCTGCCGCGGGCACCTATGGCATGGGCCGTGCGCTCGTTTCGCTCTACGAGCGCGATGTCGACTACAGCCGTGCCAACGAGGTGGTCGCTGCCACGTTCTCCCGCGTTCGCGATCTGGTGACCACGGTCGCGGGCGCTACCCGTCCTATGGCGTCCTATCAGGACGCATCAGATCTCGCTGCTTAGGGGTTTTCCGTTGCGCGTTGCATACCAAGACTGTTTTCATTTAATTGAGCCGTTGCTCGCCAAGGTCGAGAAGCCGAGCCGCTATATCGATCACGAGTGGGGCACGCTTTCCAAGGCCGATGCCGACTACCGTTGCTGCCTGATCTACCCGGATGTGTACGAGGTCGGTCTGCCCAACCAGGGCATCGCCATCCTCTACAACATCCTTAACCAGGCCGAGGGCATCTCCTGCGAGCGTGGGTATGTGCCGTGGCCCGATATGGGTGACGCTATGCGCGAGGCAGGTATTCCGCTGCTCTCGCTCGAGGGTGCAGCGCCGGTCGCTTCGTTTGATATCGTCGGTCTGCATGTGCCGCACGAGATGGCGGTGACGAACTTCCTCGAGGCACTCGACCTCGCTGGCATTCCACTGTTGGCGGCCGACCGAGGCGAAGACGACCCCATCATCATCGCCGGCGGCCCCTCGGTGTACAACCCCGAGCCGTACGCGGCCTTCTTCGATGCCATCCTCATCGGTGAGGGCGAGGAATCGCTGCTCGAGACCTGCCAGCTGCATCGCCGCCTGCGTGACGAAGAGGTCCCGCGCGCGCAGATTGTCGAGCAGCTTGCATCCATTGCCGGCAACTACGTGCCGTCGCTCTATGAGGTTCGTCACGACGAGCCCTGCTCGCCGCATGGCTACACCGTGCCGCGTGAAGGCAAGGATGCGCCGACCGTGGTCTACAAGCGCGTTGTCGAGGATTTCGGCGCCACGAATCCGCTGTCGCAGTCGTGCGTGCCTTATGCGCAGCTGGTTCACGAGCGCCTGTCTATCGAGATCCTGCGCGGCTGCGCCCGCGGCTGTCGTTTTTGTCAGGCCGGCATGACGTATCGCCCGGTGCGCGAGCGCTCGGCCGACCAGATCGTCTCGTCGGTGATTCAGGGTCTGGAAAAGACTGGCTATGACGAGGTGTCGCTGACCTCGCTCTCCACGACCGACCACTCCTGCATTCGCGACGTGCTCGGCAGACTCAACCGTCGCCTGGAGGATACGGGTATTCGCGTGTCTATTCCGTCGCAGCGCCTGGATTCGTTTGGCGTGGATATGGCCGAGTCGGTCGCCGGCGAAAAGAAGGGCGGCCTGACGTTCGCGCCCGAGGCCGGCAGCCAGCGCATGCGCGACATCATTAACAAGAACGTGACCGAGGAGGACCTGGACCGTGCGGCCAAGGCGGCCTTCGAGGCCGGCTGGAACCGCATGAAGCTCTACTTTATGATGGGCCTTCCCGGCGAGCGCGACGAGGACATCGTGGCCATCGCCAATCTGGCCGATCACGTGCTGGAGCTCGGTCGTTCCGTGGTGCCCAAGGCTCGTCGCGGCTCGATCTCGGTGTCCATCTCGGTTTCGGTCTTTATCCCCAAGGCCGCCACGCC
>USIL01000026.1:0-10076 GCA_900554655.1 uncultured Collinsella sp. | reverse complement strand
CATGGGCATCACCGGTACCGACGTCACCAAGAACGTTGCCGACATGGTGCTTGCCGACGACAACTTCGCCACCATCATCGGTGCTTGCGAAGAGGGCCGTCGCATCTACGACAATATCCGCAAGGTCATCCAGTTCCTGCTTTCGGCTAACCTTGCCGAGGTGTTCTCGGTGTTTATCGCCACGCTCATCGGCTTTACCATCTTCCAGCCGGTGCAGCTGCTGTGGGTGAACTTGGTTACCGACTGCTTCCCCGCGCTCGCGCTGGGCATGGAGGATGCCGAGGGCGACATCATGAAGCGCAAGCCGCGCAACGCCAAGGACGGCGTCTTTGCCGGTAATATGGGCCTGGACTGTGTGGTCCAGGGCTTGATCATCACCGTGCTGGTGCTGGCGAGCTTCTTTGTGGGCGTGTACTTTGACATGGGCTACATCCACATCGCCGATATGATCGCCGGCAATGCCGACGAGGAAGGCGTGATGATGGCGTTCATCACGCTCAACATGGTCGAGATCTTCCACTGCTTCAATATGCGCAGCCGTCGTGCGTCGCTGTTTAGCATGAAGAAGCAGAACAAGTGGCTGTGGGCATCTGCCGCGCTGGCGCTGGTACTGACGGTTATCGTGACCGTTCAGCCGACGCTTGCCGAGATGTTCTTTGGCCCCGTGACGCTTGAGCTCAAGGGCGTTATCGCCGCCCTGGGCCTTGCTTTCCTGATCATTCCGTTGATGGAGATCTACAAGGCGATCATGCGCGCTGTGGAGAAGGAGTAACGCTCTCGTCCGGGCCCGCCCCACGCCCTTTCTCCCTCACTGGTCCTCGCGCTTCGCGCTGCGGGATCGTTCGGGAGAAAGGGCTTCCGGGGCGGGCCCTGCGGTATCCTTGCTGGCTTTTCTCCCGCGCGGATGAAAAGGGCTAAGGGAAAGTATGTGAGCTGGTCGAGCGTTTGCTCGACCAGCTCTTTTTTGTGGGTAAAATACCTGCTCAGTTGTGATTTGTGGTGCTGGGAGGCGCTTGTGGGCAAGGCTAAGGCTAAAGCGAAGAAAAAGACGACGGGGGCGCGGGCTAAGCGCGATCGTCGTCGGAAGCTTGCGACCGAAGCTCCCGCGTCTGCCGAGGAGCTGCTGGCAAGCGTGCCGGGACTCGATGCGCTGCAGGATGTTCCGGCGTTCGACGATCTGCCGGTCGATGATGCTCAGCGGGCTGCCTTCGATGATTATTGTGCTCGGGCCGAGGAGCCCGAGCAGATGCAGCTTGGCGCCGTGGTGCGCTTGGATCGCGGGTTTCCGCTGGTGGCGACTGCCGACGATACCTTCCGCGCCGAGCATGCCGTGGGGTTTGCCAAGTCGCGTGGCGAGGACGAGGTTCTGCTGCCCGCCGTGGGCGACCGCGTGGCGGTGCGTCGTGCGCCCGGGCACAACATGGGCGTGATCGAGTGCGTGCTGCCACGCCGCACGAGTTTTGAGCGCTGGCGTGGACGCGCTCGCGGCGAGCGTCAGGTGCTTTGCTCCAACGTGGATAGCGTGCTGATCGTGCAGGCGCTCGGCGCCGGCGAGGTACTGCTCGACCGCGTGGCGCGCTCGCTGGTGTTGGCACTCGACTGCGATGCCGAGCCGGTGGTGGTACTCACCAAGGCCGACCGCTGCGACGCCGATGAGCTCGAGCGCGATCTGGACCGTGTGCACCGCTTGGTGGGTCCGGACGTGCGCGTGATCGTGACGTCCTCTGCCGAGGGTCGTGGCCTGGACGAGGTGCGCGCCTGCGTGCCCGCCGGGAGCTGCGCCATGATCTTGGGTGAATCGGGTGCTGGCAAGTCGACGCTGCTCAACGCGCTGCTGGGTCACGATACGTTGGCGACCGGCGGCGTACGTGAGCGCGATGACCAGGGTCGCCACACCACGGTCGCGCGCGTGATGGTGGCGCTGCCGGGCGAAGCCGGCGTTATTGCTGACGCGCCGGGCCTGCGCAGTCTGCCGCTCGTGGGGCATGAGCGGGGCTTGGCACGCGCGTTTCCCGAGATCGTCGAGGCGTCGCGTGCGTGCCGGTTTGGCGACTGCACGCATACCCACGAACCGGGCTGCGCCGTTCGCGAGGCCGAGGATGCCGGGCAAATCGACAGCCTGCGCCTGGAGACGTTCCAAAACCTGGCGTCATCCATGCGTGTGAGTGCTCAGATGCTCGATCCCGATGTCCATCTGTAATTGAATCTACCTATGACAGCCGTCTCCCAATGGTACGGGAGGCGGCTTTTTTATTGCCGATGCGCCCCTAAACGTGCGTTTTGCTGACGTGCTGACCAAAACCTTGCCACGAGCTTGACGGGCCGGTCAGCTTTTGGTCGGCAATTGGTTTGACACTCAAAACCAAGATCGCGATCGCACCGTTTTGCTGCTTGCCCGCTCGGACAATGGTGCTACGGGCATCCGCCCGGTGCTACCTTGAGAGGAGCGGCCGTGAACAAGAGCAAGCGCATCGCCATCAGTCTAATCGCGGGTGTGCTCGCCGCGCTGCTCTGCATGGTCTACGCATCGTCGATTCGCTCGCAGGCTGAGCAGGTCCAGGCCGAGACGCTGGCCAAGTATGGCGGCGATCGCGTCGAGGTGTGCGTCGCGGCGCGTGATATCGATGTGGGCGAGACCCTCGACGAGACCAATGTCATAACCCAGGAATGGCTGGCGAGCCTGTTGCCGCGCGATGCGGCGACCGAGCTGCGCCAGGTGCGCGGCGACGTGACGACCTCGCGCATCCCTAAAAATGCCGTGATTTGCGATGTCTACACCAAGGCCGAAACCCACACGCTCGAGGTGCCCAAAGGCAAGGTCGCCGTTTCGGTGGCGGTCGATGCCGAGCACTCGGTCGGCGGCGCCACGGGCGTGGGCAGCTACGTGGACGTGTACGTGCAAAAGGACGGCGTGACCGATCGGCTGTGCGGCGCGCGCGTAATCGATACCAGCGAAGATGCCGGCGCCACGCGTGAAGGCAAGATCGAATGGGTGACGCTGGCGGCCGACCCCGAAGACGTTAAGGAATTGCTGGGGGCCTCGGGTAAGGGGACGGTCAGTTTGACGATTCCCGCCACGGTGCGCGACAAAAAGAGCGGAGGCGACGAGTGATGAAAGCGATCTGGCTTGCATGCTGCGCGTGCGGTGATTACGGATTGCTGCAGCGGGAAGTCGAGGGCCGCGATGCGGGCGCGCAAGTGCTTCGCGTGGGCGACCTGGATGGGCTGGTGTCCATGGCACGGGCGTTTCCGTCGCGTCGCGGGGCGGCGATTATCGCGGCAGCCCTGTTCGATGCCGAAGACGTGCGAAAGACCGTTGCGCGCCTGACGGCCGAGGGCCGCGTGAGTCGCGTGGTCGTGTTGATAGAAGCACTCGATCCGTCGGATATCGAGGGGCTGTTTCGCGCAGGGGCGACCGAGGTCATCGCTGCGCACAGTATATGCGGCAACGGGTGCGCGGGCGAGGGAGCGGTTGATTCCGATCGGCGCATGACGATTGAGCCCGATGCTTTTGTTGATAGGGAACCCGGGGCGCCTCGCGCTACAAGAGGCCCGCGTGTTGATGATTATGGAAAAGCGGAAGCCGAGCATGGTCGGCGCCCCCGGAACCCCCTTGTATACGATGACGCTGGAGGGCCGGCGCAGCATGCTGGCGATTCCCCGGCTGTAGATATGGGATACGTGCACGGCGTGAATCTGGTAGATGAACTCGACGAAGTTGAGGGCTTTGCCGGGTGCGGCGAGTTGTCGCTGATGCAGCATGAGCAGATTGCACAGAACGAGCCTGCCTCGCAGACCGAACAAGCTGCCATGCCGGCTTGGACGCAGCGTGTGGTTGCGGCGGAGGAGACGGGGACGCTGTCACCGACGCCCGCCCCGCCGCCTCCGATGCCGCCGGCAGACGCTGCCGCTTCGCCGCATCGAGCTCCGGTCATCTGCGCCATTTCGGGCTCGGGCGGTTGCGGCAAGTCGACGATCGTTGCCACCATGGCACACACATCGTCGCTGTTGGGCTTGCGTGCCGCCGTGCTCGACCTGGACCTGATGTTTGGAAACCTTTACGACTTGTTAGGCGTCGATGCTCCGCGCGATATGGCGGCACTTATCGAGCCATCGGCGACGGGCGCGCTTGCCGAGCCGGATATCGTAGCCGCATCGATGCGCGTGGCGCCGGGCGTTACGCTCTGGGGTCCCGTCGCGGCGCCCGAGCAAGCCGAGCTCATGGCACGTCCGGTGGAGCTACTGCTTGATGTCCTGCGTCGCGAATCCGACGTGGTCTTTATCGATACCTCGGTCTTTTGGGGCGACGCCGTGGCGGCTGCGGTGGCGGCGAGCGACCGTTGCCTGGTCGTTGGCGATGCGGCGGTGTCGTCCGCGACATCGGCGTCGCGCGTCATTGAACTGGCAAGTCGAGTAGGTGTGCCGCGCACGCGCATGAGCGCCGTGTTCAACCGGTTCGGTGCGCGCGGGGCAGACGAGGATGTTGCCATGCGCTTTGAGATTGCCTGTGCGTTGAGCTCCAAGATTCGTATCGCCGATGGCGGGCAGGATCTCGCCGCGCTCATGGCGTTTGGGCGCGCTGACGAGGCAGTGGGGCAGACCAGCGCTTTTGCGACCAGCGTGCGCGAGGCCACGCGCGAGATGCTCGTGGAACTGGGGTGCGCCGTCGGCCCTTGGGGCGATATGGTCGCCGACCGTGCAATGCGCACCGAACGCCCGCGTATCCGCCTTCCCTGGTCGCGCGAGGGTGATCAGCGATGAGCCTGCAAACGAGGATTAAGGCTGCCGGCGCTGCAGCGGCGGCAGCGCCTGTAGATGCGGGGCGCCGCCGCGCGGTGAAACGACGCACCAAGCGCGCCGTGATGGACCGCATGGGTTACGACGAAGTGGCGCGTATCAGCGCCTATATCGACCCGGTACTTGCCCGCTCGGAATTGCGTCCCGCGGTGGAGGCGGCGCTCAATGTTGAGGAGCCGACCGATCTCGCGACGACCGAGCGCGAGACCATCATCGACGAGATTTTGGATGACGTGGTGGGCTTGGGGCCGTTGCAGCCGCTCATCGAGGACGATACCGTTACCGAGATCATGATCAACGGCTGCCGCTCGGCCTTCTTTGAACGCGGCGGCGTCTTGTACCCCATCGAGCATGCGTTTGAGGATGATGAGCAGATTCGTGTGCTTATCGACCGCATCATCTCGCCACTTGGTCGCCGTATCGACGAGCGCAGCCCCATCGTCAACGCCCGCCTCAAAACGGGCTATCGCGTCAACGCGGTGATTCCGCCTGTGGCGATTGACGGACCGATTCTCACCATCCGAAAGTTCTCGGACCGCATCTGCTCGCTGGACGAGCTTGTGGGGCTGGGGTCGCTGCCGCTTTGGTATGCGCAGCTGCTGTCATGCGCGGTGTCGCTGAGACAGGACCTGGCGGTTGCGGGAGGCACGGGATCTGGTAAGACCACCCTGCTCAACGCGTTGTCATGCGAGATTTCCACCGGCGAGCGCATCGTGACGATCGAGGACTCTGCCGAACTCAAGTTTGCGCATCATCCGCACGTGGTGCGTCTAGAGGCGCGCGAGGCTTCAATTGAGGGCGAGGGCGCGGTGACGATCCGCGACCTGGTGACCAATGCCCTGCGCATGCGCCCCGACCGCATCGTGGTGGGCGAGGTGCGCGGTGCCGAGTGCTGCGACATGTTGCAGGCCATGAACACGGGCCACGACGGGTCGCTCACCACGCTTCATGCGGGTTCCGAGCAGGAGACCGTGGTGCGTCTGACGTTGCTTGCACGTTATGGCATCGATCTGCCGAGCGAGCTCAT
Source organism: uncultured Collinsella sp. (assembly GCA_900554655.1). GTDB lineage: Bacteria > Actinomycetota > Coriobacteriia > Coriobacteriales > Coriobacteriaceae > Collinsella. The sequence continues at coordinate 4,252 of USIL01000026.1, read as the reverse complement.
CGAGGAGCAGATTGCCATGGCGCTCGACGGCATCGTGATGTCCGAGCGTCATGCGGACGGCAGGCGTTTCGTGTCCTCCTATTCGGGGGTGCGACGCGGCGCGTCGGGCGGCGTGGAGCTTGAGCGCTACGTGACGTTCGATGCCGCCACGCGCACCTGGACGCTCGATCGCGAGCCTCCGTTTATCGCGGAGGGCCTGCGCTCGGGAACGCTCACACAAGAGGAGGTGGACGAATGGAGATCGTTGTGCCCCTCGTCGTAGGGGGCTTGACAGGGCTTTCTGCCGCGGTGGCGTGCGGGGCGGAGCCTCGTGTGTCGCGCGTGCCGCCGGCGGAACTGGTCAGCCATGCGCTTGAGTCGGTTGCCGAGAGGCTGCCGCGCGAGTTGGTAGAAAACGACCTGCTAAAAAAGATTACCCGCTCCTGGGCGGCGCTGGTTCCAGCACATCGCCTTGGCCTTGTTATCGAGGATGACGAGGCGCGCCTGGCATGCTTGCTGCTATCGAGTGGTGTCTGCGGCATTGCCCTGACTGTCGTATCGCTGTCGCCCATCGGCTTTGTCCTGGGGCTGCTCGCACCGTTTGGCGTAGGCGCCGCTCGCGACACCTTCGACCGTCGCCGCGAGCAACACGATGTGGAAGAAGCCATGCCCGAGGCCTTTACGGCACTCTCTATGTCGCTCGCCTCGGGTCATTCGCTGGCCCAGGGCATGAGGTTTGTGGGAACTCACGCGCAAGAGCCAGTGCATACCGAGTTTTTGCGCGTGGCGACGGCGATCGACTGCGGCGTCTCGGCGACTGATGCGTTGGATGACCTACTCGACCGTATCGATGCCCCCGGCCTTTCGCTTGTCACCTTGGCGCTCAAGGTGTCGCAGCGAACCGGTGCCCCGCTTGCCGACCTGTTGTCCGAGGCGTCGAGCATGGTGGGGGAGCGCATTGAGCTCAAGCGCCGCTTGGACGTCAAGACATCGCAGGCTCGTATGTCGGCACACATGGTCTCGGCGATGCCGGCGGGTATGTGCGCGGTGCTGGCGCTGCTTTCGGCCGACTTTCGCCGCGGCCTTGCGACGCCGGCGGGTGCCGGTGCCGTGGTACTGGGACTTGCCCTCAACGCCGTCGCCCTGGTGGTCATCCGACGCATTATGCGGGTGGAGCTATGAGCGCCCTGGTCGGGGTCGCGGCATGCCTGTGCGCGCTCAGCGTGTTTGTCGCGACGGGGCTCAATCGTGCGGACGCATGCAAGATCGCCCAGGTCTGCAAACGCGAGGCGCTGCTGGTTGTTGCGGCTGCCCGATCGGTGACCGATGTCCTGGTAGCACGGTTGAGGGGCATGCTCGGCACGGGTGGTACGGCGCAGGTGTCGCTTGGCGAGGTGTCCGAGATGATCGACGTGGTGCGTCTGGGGCTTTCGGCCGGCCTTTCGTTCGATGCGGCGCTTGAGGTTTTTTGCGCCAATCGCCGATCGACGTTGGCGCTCCGCCTTGAGCGAGCCTGCATGGCATGGCGTGTGGGCGTAGGGACGCGAGAGGATGAGCTTCTGGCGGCCGCGCGCGACCTGGATGTGCGGGCGCTCGAGACCTTTGCCATCACAGCGGGGCAGGCGCTTGCCCTCGGTGCCCCGCTTGCCGAGACGCTGGCGGCCCAAAGTCGCGAGATTCGCGCGGCCCATCGCGCCGCGGTCGAGCGCGAGATTGAGCGTGCGCCGGTCAAGCTGCTGATTCCCACCGGCACGCTCATCTTGCCGGCGTTGCTTCTGTCCATATTGGGCCCGCTGCTGGGAGCAGGCGGGATGATGTAGGGAGGAATACATGAACACGATGACTGACGCTGCTGGCAAGGTCTGGAGCTGGGCTGTTTGCCAGTCAATTCGCGCTCGCCAGCATGCCGGGGAGCTACTGCAGGAGGAGAGTGCGCAGGGCACCACCGAATACGCCATCTTGGTCGGCGTGCTCGTGGTGATCGCCATCATTGCCATTGTCGCATTTAAGGGCAAGGTCCAAGATCTATGGAACGCTATCAGCGAGGGCATCAACAGCCTGTAGAGGGTAGGCGGCCTGTCGGCGCACTGCTGGTGTTTGCCTGTGTGGTTGTGGCGGTGGCAGTGGCGGTTTGGGGGCTAAACGCCGCGCGGCAGCAGCGTCCTGGGGCCGCCTTCGATTCGGGCTCAGATTCGGCGGTGGCGTCTCAAAAAGATGAGATGCGAGATGCGGACGATTCGGATGTCGCTGTCACGGCGCAAACCTTTCTGCGGATGCTCGACAAGCGGTCTGGCACTGCGACGGATTCGCCTGAGGACAACGCGATTGCGGTCCGGCTTGCATGGTCCGAGGACCGACCGATGACCGAGGCAGCGGCGGATATGTTACGCGCCTACCGCGAGGTGCCAACGTCCCAGCTCGCCCTGAGCGGCTATCTCGATATTAAGGGCAACGTATGGGGCGCCATCGTGCGCGATGGGCGCGGCTGGGTCGATATGGTGACGGTTGCCGCGGACACCGGCGATGCTTCGTGTCGTCTGCGCGCCGTGCGTCTGGTCCCGCAAACAATAAGCTCAAAGGAGGGATCGTGAAATGCATAGCGTTCTGCGTGAAGAGGTTGCCCAAGCGACTGTGGAATACGCCATCGTTACAGTGGCGCTGTTATCGATCGTGCTGGCGATCGCGGGGCTTTGGCGTGCTGGCACCGATGGGCGCTTGGCGGCGCTGGTTGAGCGGGCGGCATCCCATGGCGTTGCCTCGACGTCGTTTATCGACGCCGCTGCGGGCGCTAAGGACATCGCGTTGTATTGATATCGCGCGCGAGGACCGGGCGCAGTCTACGGTCGAGGCCGCTTTTTTGCTGCCGACGTTTCTGACGCTCATCCTTCTCGCACTGCAACCAGTGTGCTTGCTTTATACGCGCGCGGTCATGGAGTCTGCCGCCGCCGAGACCGCGCGGCTCATGACCACGACGACGGCGGAGGACGACGATCTTAAGGAGTTCGCCCGCCGCCGGCTTGCCGCAGTGCCCAACGTTTCGATCTTTCATGCCGGCGGGCCGTTGTCGTGGGATATCGAGCTTGGCCGGGCCGGTGCGGGTGGCGTCTCGGCCGTGTCCGTTTCCGGCGAGGTCAAGCCGTTGCCTGTGATCGGCGCGTTTGCGCGGGCTATGGGTGGTACCGCCGAGGGCGGCTACGTTGAGCTCAAGGTCGATGTCTCGTATCAATCGCGTCCCGAATGGCTGGAGGGAGATTATGATTCGTGGATTGCTGCATGGGATTAAGCGTTTCTGGTCTAGATGCGTTTTGACGCGCCGTCCGAGCTGCCATCGCAAGCGAGGCGGCTTTATGGGCCGCGCCGGTATCGACCTGTTTATCGAAGACGGTGCCTACACCACGCTTTCTTCTGCCGTGGTCATCCTAGTGGTGCTCACGTTGTTGTTTTCGTCGACCGCGGCGATATGGAGCATGTCGCGTGCCGGGGACACCCAGGTGGCGGCCGATAGCGGCGCGCTGGCGGGTGTCAACGTAGTGTCGTCCTATCACACGGCTGCCACGGTGGTGGATGCGAGCATCTTGAGTCTGGGTCTGGCGGGGTTTGCCACGATCGGGACGGGCCTGGTCGCCATCCTCATCCCGGGTGCCGAACCAGTTGCCGGCAATATGGTCGACACCGGGATTGAGATCATTAAAACGCGCAACAAGTTTGCCAAAAGCGCATCGGAAGGCTTACAGAAAATCGAGACGGCTCTGCCGTATCTGATCGCCGCGCGTGCCACGCAGGCGGTGTCGGCGCAGGATACCGATAGTGTGACCTATACCGGTACGGCGCTTGCCGTGCCCAGGACATCCGAGTCGGACTTCGCTGCGCTCAAAGGGTCCGAGATCTCGACCGATGCCATTAAAGACACATCGAAAGATCTGGAGCGCGCAGCAGATGAGCTGCAGAAGGCCTCGGAGGAGACGGCGAAAGCAAAAGAACGCGCCTGGCTTGCGGATTGCGGTGGATCGGTTCCGGCTTCGGTCGGTAGCTGTTCATGCATGTGGGAACGTGCGAGGAGTTTGGCAAAGCTCTCGGGTGAGCAGAACCCGCATTATGCCTCGAGCATTTCGTGGGAGCCACAGGTGGCGCTCGACCGCGCGAAGACCTACTACCGTCAACGCCTGGCAGACGAAAAACCGCAGGGTTCAAGCGTCGAGACGAAGGCGGAGTCGGCGGCGCGCAAGGCGTTTTACACCTATGCGAGTACAGAGGTCAATCGTGCATATGTAAC
>USIL01000025.1:0-10169 GCA_900554655.1 uncultured Collinsella sp. | reverse complement strand
CAGCAGCGTGTTGGAGCCCGACACAAAGATGCCGCCGCCCACCACGGTAAAGATGAGCGCACACGCCATATAGGTATCGTCCATGGTGTTTACGCTGGCAGGGGCTTTGCGCAGCAGCTTGGCAACGTCGTAGAAGGGCTGCAGCAGACGCGGCCCCACACGGCCCTGCATGCGGGCCGAAAGCTTACGGTCAAGGCCGTCAATCAAACCGCCCACAAGCGGCGCAATCAAGGCAAACGCCACGGTGCCTATAAAGATGCCCACGACACCCGAACCTTCGAAATACTTGCCGCGCAGCACCGAGGGCGCGCTCATGGCAAGTCTCTCGGGCCCAATCCACGCGCAACACAGCAGCGCAAACAAGATAATGCTGCAGCACACGACGCTACCCGCGGGGCCAATACGCTTCTCGCCAAGGGCGTCCTCCGAGTACCAATTGCGCTTTTCAGCCTTCACCTCGTGTCCCATCGAGCCGCGAAAATGGCGATATTTGTCGGTTCCCACGCCCGAAAGGTACACGTTGACGTGCGGCTTATTGCTCACGCGGAACGACGTCAGCAGCACCACGGCGATAAAAGCCACGATAACCACCATCAGATACATGGCGTCCTTGCCAATAACGTACGGCACGCGGCCAAACACCATGGCCAAGTAAGGCGACACCAGACCGCTCGAGATTACCGGGAACGCCACGCAGCACAGAATCAGCAGCGCGGCGATGGTGTTGAGGGCCATCCATTCGGTCTTATGGACATTGACCTCAACGTTTTGAGCCGTGGGGTCGACGCCCGAAAGCTTGGCCAGCCACTTGCCCCAGAAGAAGAACGTCGCGGCCGAGCCAAAGGCCAGCACCATGATCATGAGCACGTTGCCGGTCTGGGCAAACGCCACCAGGGCACCCCACTTGGACACGAGCATGCCAAACGGCGCCACAAACATGCCCATGATGCCCAGCATCATCAGACGCGTCAGGTGCGGCATGCGGCTGAACATGCCGTCCATGTCCTCGATATTGCGGCTGCCGATATGATGCTCGGCCGTGCCCACGCACAGGAACAGCAGCGACTTGGCCACCGTGTGGAACAGGATCAGGAAGATGGCCGCCCATACGGCCTCGGGCGCGCCGACACCCAAGCAGGCACTGATGAGGCCCAAGTTGGAAATGGTGGAGTACGCGAGCACGCGCTTGGCATTGCTCTGCGAGATGGCCATAAGGGCAGCGAGCAAAAACGTGATGGCGCCCACGCTCGTGACCATAAAGCCGGTCACGGGATAGATGGCATAGAGCGGGCTCAGCTTGACCATCAGGAACACGCCGGCTTTGACCATGGTTGACGAGTGCAGCAGGGCGCTCGTGGGCGTGGGGGCAACCATGGCACCCAACAGCCAAGTGTGGAACGGCATCTGTGCGGCCTTGGTGAGTGCGGCGAGCGACAACAGGATGACCGGCATCACCAGCAGTGCGGACTGCGCGGTACCGGCGCCGGAAAGCTCGATCATGCCCGAGATGGTCAGCGGCATGCCGTTAACGTGCAGATACATGAGTCCGGCCAAAAACGCGATGCCGCCCAGCATGTTAAGGATGATCTGGGTAAAGGCGTTCTTGATGGCCTCGGGCGTGCGCGTGTAGCCAATCATAAGGAACGAGCACACGGTGGTGATTTCCCAGCCGCAGAACAGCCACTCAAGGTTGTCGCTCGTCACGATGACGAACATGGCCGAGAGGAACAGGAACATAAGCGCCAGGAACTGCGGGCGACGGTCGGGCGCGGTCTGCCCGCGCAGCGCAGCCTCGTGCTCGTCATGGGCCTGGAAGTCCTTCATGTAGCCCAGGGCATACACGCAGATTAGGCTGCCGACGATACCGACGGCGAGGACCATGATCACACTCATGTAGTCCAGGTAGAGCGGCGTCGCCGTGACGGCTTCGGCCGCGGGCAGCGTCATGGCTGCAAAGGCGAGCGAGCCCACCAGCTGGACTATGCCGAGCACCGTGGTGAGCGCGTTCCTGTATTTGTACGCGTTGTACAGGATGACGGCGCACAGAATTACGTCGATGACGGAGCTGATGATCGAGAGCACATGCGAGGTGCCGGGGGCAACCTCAAAGCCCTGCGGACCCGTGCCAAAAAACATGACGGCGACTACAACTGTCACCGCCATAATAATGCCGGAGCCTATGAGCCCCACCGCATCGCGAGCGCGGTCACCGCGCGCGAGCAGCATGCCCAGCGCCGGTACCAGCGGAAACAGGGTAAGGAAATACAGTAGCGTCATACCATCACTCCCCCATGCAAAAACGCTGCAATTGTTTAACGTTATAGCTCAATTACGGGGTTGCGGTGGCAGGTTTTCGGTCAACTGGGGAGTTTTAGGCGTACGGGGCAAGGAGCCTGTCCGCATTGGAGTAGAGGGGCGGCAAGAAAAATGCGCCCCTGTGGGCGCACCATCCCGTTCGCTATTCCGCCTTTTTAACGCGCGGCTTGCGACCGCGCGGCTTATCGACCAGTGCGGACTCACCGCTCTCGCGGTACTGGCGGCACCAAGCCTTGACCGAAGACTCGCTGGGAATCTTGTGCTTGATCATGGCCTCGCGAACCGTCAAGCCGTTTTCCAGACGGTCCTTAACCACAGCGAGCTTTACGTCGTACGAATAGGTGTGATGATGCGAACCGGCATTGAGAACGGCGTCGGCACCGCCCACGGCATACGCGCGGGCCCACTGACGAGCCGTGGCCTGGGGAATGCCAAGCTCCGCGGCGAGGGCGCGATGACCGACCCCCTCTTGGAGGATCTCGACGGCGCGCTGCCTAACCTCGGGCGCATGCGTGCGAGTCCTAGTTGCTTCCGACATACCTGCCACTTCTTAGCCTTAACCGTTAATCTGCCTTCTTACGTGCAAGTTAGATAGTAGCATTTTACTGTTTGCTCAAAGCAGTTAATTAAAATAGACGCGGCATTATCTGGGCATTTGGCACCAAATTACGACATATCTTTATCGATTATTTACGCTGGTAGCTAACTCACAGCTAATCGTCATTCGCTTGTCAACAAAATTGGCATCTCTTTATGTCCTTTGGTATAGAGGATATAGTTATTAACCCCTCCCCCAATAATTTTGAGTGATCTGCAAGGTAGTAGACGCCCTCACTCCTCATGATTACCGCGCATTGCCATCCACCGGAGCAAAACAAAAAGGGCGGGACCTGCTGCGCTTGCAGGCCCCGCACCGGTTGACACCCGACGGGACACAGCCGGGCGAGACGAATCCGTGCTACCGCCCCGCCTGGCCGCGATGCTCAACTACAGCTCGTTGGCCGCGTGATACGCCGTGCGGATGGCGCTCGCAATGTCGGCGGTGCGCTCGCCCGAGCAGTCGCCCACGCAGGTCACGGGCACCGTCACGCCGTCCAGGTCAAACGCGTTGGCCTTGGAGCCCACGGCCATCACCACGTAATCGCAGGCGATATTTACCGGCTCCTCGGCGCCGTCCTCGGTGGTGCGCACGGCCTCCACGCCCTCGTCGGTAATGGCGGTCAGGCGGGTCTTCACGTGCTGCTCCACGTTGTGCTCGGCAAAGTCGCTCATAATCAGCGGCAGAATGGTCTCGGACTCGCCCGCGGCAATCTTGTCGAGCATCTCCACGATCGCCACCTCGCAGCCGTGCTGCAGCAGGTATTCGGCAGTCTCGGTGCCCACCAGGCCACCGCCAATGACAGCGACGCGGCCCGTAAGCTCCACCTTGCCGGCCAGCACGTCCCAGCTCGAGACGACCTTGTCCGAATCGGCACCCGGAACGGGGATGACCACGTCGTGCGCGCCCACGGCCACAATCGCGGCGTCGGCGGCGTTGAGGTCCTCAGCGGTAGCGGCATGGCTGAGCTCAACCTTCACGCCCAGACCAGGCAGAATCTTCTCGTAATACTCGACCGAGCGCATGATCTCCTCCTTGCGCGGAGGCGCAGCCGCCAGCACAATCTGGCCGCCCAAGTGATCGCTCGCCTCGTAGATGGTCACGTCGTAGCCGCGCTTGGCCGCCACGCGTGCGGCCTCCAGGCCGGCAATACCGCCGCCCACCACGGCGATCTTCTTGTCGCCCTCGCCCGGCTTGATGGCGATGGTCGCCTCGTCACCGTTCTCGGCGTTGAGCACGCACGAGATGTACTTGCGGTTTTGGATCGCGTCGACGCAACCCTTGTTGCAGTTGAGGCACTCGCGGATGGGCTCGCCCGTGGCGGCCTTCAGCGCAATGTCGGGGTCGCACATGAGCGAGCGGCCGTAGGCGATGATGTCGGCAGCGCCGTCTTCCAGAATCTTCTCGCCGGCCTCGACCGAGACCACGCGGCCGACGGTTGCCACCGGCACGGAGACCAGGGCCTTGACGCGCTCGGCCACGGGCAGCGTCCAGTTGTAGGGCATGGCGCCCATGGGCGGAATGGTGTCGCCCATGTTGCCGGTGTGGTTTGCCTGTGCGACCTGGATCATGTCGATGCCCGCACCCTCGAGCAGCTTGGCGAACTCGCATGCCTCGTCGGGCTGCAAGCCACCCTTGCCGCGCGGCGTGCCATCGGGGTTCTCCATGATCACGGGGAGCTTGTACTCCACCATCAGCTGCGGCGCGGCTTCCTTAATGGCAGCGACGACCTCCAGCGCGTAGCGAACGCGGTTCTCGAACGAACCACCGTACTCGTCGGTGCGCTGGTTGAGGATGGCCGAGCACAGCGAACCCACCAGGCGGTCGCCGTGGACCTCGATGGCGTCGATGCCGGCCTGCTGCGCGCGGGCGGCCGAGGCGGCGATGGCCTCCTTGATCTGGGTGAGCTGCTCTACGCTCGCCTCGTTCACAAAGTGCTGCATGTCGTGGTGCAGCTTGGCGTATGCCTGATTGCGGATCTCGTTGGACTCGGCCATCTTGGCGGCAAAGGTCTCCTCGTCGCCGGCGGCCTTGGCCTCCTGCGCGGCCTTGGCGGCGGCCATGGATCCCATGACCATGCGGCCGACACCGGGCACATCGTACTCGGGGTGGAACAGCTGCAGCGCGACCTTGGCGCCGTGCTTGTGGACGGCGTCGGCCAGCGCCTTAAACGTGGGGATCTGGGCGTCGGTTGCCAGCTTGGGCGTGGGGCTTGCGGTCATGACGGGAGCGACGTCGCCGATGACGATGTAGCTCACGCCGCCACGGGCCAAGCGCTCGTAAAAAGCCAGGCTGCGCTCGCCGATGGAACCGTCACGCTCCTCGTAGCCGGTGGTCAGCGGCGGAAACATAATGCGGTTCTTGAGCTCAAGGGGGCCAACCGTAATGGGCTGGAGCAGCTTGGATGCAGGTGTGGTCATGGACATTCCTCTCTTGTAGGCGCGGCGGCGATGATGCCGCGTAGTTATCTAGAGGATATGGCATGGGAATACAGCAGCGCAACGGAAATCGGCGGACAGCAGGTAGCGGCAGGTGGAAGGGGATGGGCGGGGCGGCCCGTCGATTTATCTCAATCTGTAACAGTTACGCGACAAAACCGGGTCTTACTGTTACAGATCGAGACATTCCTCTCGGCCCATCCTCAACAATCTAGATCTGTAACAGCTAGGCCCACTTTTGACCCCTACCTGTTACAGATCGAGACAAACCAAACCCGCCTGCTAGAAAATCTCAATCTGTAACGGTTACTCGGCAAAAACCGTCCCTCGTGTTACAGATTTAGACAAACACGACCCAACCCACCGGTATATCTCGATCTGTAACACCTAGCCGCCCAAATCGGGTCTAGATGTTACAGATCGAGATTTTGTTTGAGAGGCCGAGAATTGGACCGAAAACACGGTCCCGAAATAACAAAAAAGCTCGCCGGCTAGGCCGACGAGCTGCAAGTTCTTGGTCGCGGGGGCAGGATTTGAACCTACGACCTCCGGGTTATGAGCCCGGCGAGCTACCAGACTGCTCCACCCCGCAATGTCTGGGCGCCTCATGTGCGCAAGAAAGAATATTACGCGGGAGTTCGGTAAACGGCAAGGAAAATCTCGTAGAGCATAATTCCTTCATATTTAAACCCCTCAGCCCCTATCACCGTAAACGAATCGCAGCCGAGCGCCGTCGACGGCACGTATACAATGGTGCGCGTCCTTTTATGCCGACACCGGGAGTAGACATGCTGCTCGCTATCGATATGGGAAACACGCAGACGGCCATGGGCCTGTTTGACGGAGACGAGCTGGTGCAGTCGTGGCGCATGCCCACCGACCGCTCCTATACCGCCGACGAGATCCATGTGCGCCTGATGGGTTTCTTTAAGATGTACGGCCTTTCGCTCGATGCGGTCGACGCGATCGCCTTTGCGGGCGTGGTGCCGCAGCTCTCGCGCGAATGGCACGCCGTGGCCGACCGCATTGCCGCAGACGCCATCGTCATCGGGCCGCAGACGGCCGCGGTGACCAAGCTGCGCGCGGCGCGCCCCCAGGCCGTAGGTGCCGATCGCGTCGCCAACGCCGTTGCGGCCGAGACTTTCTACGGCGCGCCGGCAATCGTGGTGGACTTTGGCACCGCGACCAATATCGACGTCATCGATGAGGACGGTTATTACATTGGCGGAGCGATCGCGCCGGGCATCCGCATCTCCATGGACGCGCTTGCCGCCCGTGCCGCCAAGCTCGCCAGCGTGCCGCTCGAGGCGCCCGAGCACGCCATCGGCCGCGATACCGAGGAGTGCATCAAGGTCGGCGCCGTAACGGGCGCCGCCGCCATGGCTGAGGGCCTGGTCGCGCGCATGAAGCGCGAGCTGGGCCGCGAGGATGCCACCGTTATCGCCACGGGCGGTCTCGCCAGCATCGTCGCCGATTCGACCGATGCCTTCGACGTGGTCGACGGACAGCTCACCATCAAGGGTATCTGCGAAATCTACCGCCGCATGCAGGAGCTGGGATAGGACAGGGGCTTAAGTCGAGCGCGCCCGATGCCACAGTCCCCGCAAATGCTCGCCAAGCCTATTCCTCAGACAGGCGAAACCCTCCCCGGCACAGGCCGAGGAGGGTCTTGTTGTCATGTCTATCTTCTTTGGGCGCGAACGCCCTGCGCTACAGCCCGCGAATCCGTACGGCCTCGGGCGGAAACTCTTGCTCGCCGGCGTCGGTCTTAATGGTCGCACGACCCCAGATGTCCAGGCCCGCGAACACGCCCACCGCGAGCGGCAGGCCGTTGGGCGACACCGCCGCAACCTGGCGTCCCAGCAGCGGCACCATGTCGAAGTACTCACCCAGCACCGGGGCCAGCGGGCCGGCAGCGCCCTGTGATGTGTTGGCGGCAACCGCCCAGGCGTCAACGCGAGCGAGCATCGCCTCGGCCAGCGCCTCGGCCAGCGCCTCGTCGGCCATATCCACGCCAAGCTCGCCCAGCGCCGCGCGCTCAATATCCACCGTCACGGCACCGAACATGCCCGCGGCACCGGCACCGCCGTTCACGGCAACACGCGCGAGCGACGTCTCAAACGCAGGCGCGCCGCACACGATGTCACTCGGCCACTGGATGCCCACCTTGCCGGCAAGCCCCAGGCCCGGCGTTGCGGCCGTGCCCGCGAGCGCGTCCATCATGCCCATCGCGGCCACAAACGGCAGACCGTGGAAGGCGTGCATATTCACATCCGGACGCACGACCAGCGAAAACGTCAGCGAAGCATCGCCCGCGCTCCACGCGCACCAGCCCGCGGACACGCCCTTGCGGCCCGCGTCACGTGCCGCGTCGAGCTCGGTGCCAGCGGCAACAGCATTCATCTCGATCATCTACATACGCCCCAATTCGCCCACGATATGGCCCACGCGGTCCTCGGGCTCCTTGACCTCGACGCCGTTGTAGCGGAAGAACCGCGCCGGGTCGTGCATCAGGTCCTCGAGCGGCACCAGCACAAAGTCTCGCTCGCCGATCAGCGGATGCGGCAGGCGCAGCTTTTTGCCGCCGTGGGTCTCGCCGTCCATCCACAGCAGGTCCAGGTCGATGGTGCGCGGACCGTTGGCCTTGGCCTTTTTGGAGCGGTCACGGCCCAGCTCGGCCTCAACCTTCATGAGCTCGTCAAGCAGCACCAGCGGAGCCAGCTCGGTCTTGATCTCGATGATGGCGTTGGCAAACGCGTCCTGGCGTGTCTCGTAAGCTGGCTCGCTCTCGTAGATGCGCGAGCAGTTGGACACACAGGTAAGCGGAATCTCGGCAATCATGTTGCGCGCGGCGCGGATGTTGTCGCAACGATGCCCCAGGTTGGAACCCACGGCCACAAACGCACGGCGCGGTTGCGGCTCGGCGACAGCCCAGTAACCGTTCAGGAACTGCGCAAAGCCAGCGACGTCGTGCACGCGCACGATGTTGGCGCCGGCCTGGATGGCGCCCAGGCACACACCAAACGTGGCGGCATCGCGCGCGGCGGCCTGGGTCACGCCCGAGACGGCGCCCACAAAGCGCTTGCGCGACACGGCGCACATGAGCGGATAGCCCAGCGACGCCATCTTGGCGGTCTCGCGCTGGATGACGATGTCTTCGTTGGCCGTCTTGCCAAAGCCCGGGCCGGGATCGATGCAGATACGGTCGCGCGACACGCCAGCATGGATGAGTGTGCGGGCCTGATCGGACAGAAAGCCCATGACGCGGCGCATGATGGGTGCAGAATCGGGCAGGGTAAAGCGGCGGAGCTGCGAAGTGGGTACATAGGCTTCCTCACGGCGGGCACTGCGGCGCATCATGGCGGCCAGGTGGTCACTGGGCTCTGGTACGGCTTCGGTAGCTGCGGGCACGGTCTCGGGCGCAGCGGCGGCAGGGGCAGCCTGCTCGGCAGCCGGCGTCTCTGGCTCGGACTCGGGCGCGGGCTCCGATTCGCCAAGCGGCAGCGAGGGCTGTACCACACCGCCCGGAAGCTTGGCTTCAACCTTGGGCTCGCCCAGCAACTTGCCGCGACGGCGACGGGCCGGCTTCTCGGCCTCGCGCGCGGCCTCGACCGCCGCTTCGCGTGCCTTCTCGGCAACAAACGCCGCAGCCGAGGTATCGAGCTGCACCGTCGCGTGCGTGCGTGCGGGTGCGGCGACCTCGCCGGCGTGCATTACGATAACGCCGCAGGTGCTCGTCTTAACGAACTCAACCATCTTGGGATCGGTGAAGCCCGTCACGTCGTTGACAATCGAAGCACCGCAGCGCACTGCCGCCTTGGCAACCGCCACATGACGCGTATCGATCGAGACGATGGCGCCCTCTTTGGCGAGCGCGCGCACGACGGGCAGCACGCGACGCGCCTCCTCGTCGGGGTTGACCGGGGTAAAGCCGGGGCGCCACGTCGACGTGGACTCACCGCCCACGTCGATGATGTCGGCGCCGGCATCGAGCATCGCCAGGCCGTACTCGATAGCGGCATCCTGGTCAAAGTGCTCACCGCCGTCGCTAAACGAATCGGGCGTCACGTTGAGGACGCCCATGATACGCGGACGGTCAAAGCTGAGCTCGTACTTTCCGCACCGCCATGTCTTGCTGTCGTTCGCCATGAACATCCTCCTAAAATGCCCACGTCGCCGCGCTCGGGCACAGGCGGCGGGGTCGCTTTGCAATCAGTCTTTCTATTGTATCCGCGCGCGCGGGCTAGAATGCAAACGCGGCCGCGATGTCGCAAGAAATCAGCAGGTCGGCATTTGCATCCTGATCGGTGGGCGCCAAATTGCAAATGGCCAGCGCATCGCCAGTAAAGTAACGCGTGAGGCCCGCCGCCGGATACACCACGAGCGAGGTCCCGCCCACGACGAGGGCGTCGGATGCAGCGATAGCAGCAACGGCGCCGGTAAGCACACGCTCATCGAGCGGTTCTTCGTAGAGGACCACATCGGGCTTGATGCGACCGCCGCACGCAGGGCACACGGGCACGCCCGCGGCATCCTCGTGCTCGCGCGCGCAAATCCATTCGGCGCTGTAGACCGCGCCGCACGTCTGGCAGATATTGCGGTGGACCGAGCCATGCAGCTCAAACACGTGCCGCGAACCAGCCGCCCGATGCAGGCCATCGATGTTTTGAGTCACCACGGCGTCGAGCTTGCCGGTGCGCTCCAGCTCCGCCAGCTTGGCGTGGCAGTGGTTGGGCTTGGCGCCAAGCGCGATCATCTTGGTCCGGTAGAAGTCGAAAAACTCCGCCGGATGCGCCTCGTAGAAGCTGTGCGAGAGC
>USIL01000024.1:0-10512 GCA_900554655.1 uncultured Collinsella sp. | reverse complement strand
CCGCCCCCGGCATGTCGTCGACGCCTTCGGCTCAGTCTCATATCCGCGGATACCGCTCCGGCGGCCCGCAATCCTCTCCTTCGGCGGGGTTCCCCTAGTCTGACTTCGCGCATGCGGCGGTCGCCGCGCGCACAGCGAGAACGGGGGTGTCCCCGAAGGCTGCCCGGCTCGCCGGGACGGGGGCTATGTCTATTCGCCGGCCTCCCGGCACATCGTGCCGAGGGCCCACAGCCACCTCACGAGCTCGGCGGCGGTGGCGGCGTTCGCCTTCGCCTGGGGCATGCCCCTCTCGAGCATCTCCCCGCGTCGCCGGAGCAGGCGCTCGGACCCCTTCCTCCCGTGCATCCTTATCTCGAGGGGGACGCCGGAGCCCTTGGGCATCAGCTTCGGCTGGTGGCCGGCCTGGGCGTAGCACCAGGACCCCTCGACCGCCAGCTTCCTGACGAGCGCGTTGCCGGCCCCGCTGATCCCGCCGAGGCGCACGGAGTCCGCGCTCGACCTCTGCTTCGGGGCGAGGCCGAAGTAGGCCGTCACCTGCCTGCCGGAGCGGAACCTCGAGAAGTCGCCGACCTCGGACGCGAAGGCGGCGGCGAGCGCGAACCCGCACCCCTTGATCGACTGGAGCGCCTCGACCTCGGCCGAGAGGGGGCCCGCCGCGACGGCGGCCCTGTACTCGGCGAGGAGGTCGTCGCGCGTCTCGGCGGCCGCCTCGACCTCGCTCCTCAGCGCCGCAAGCGCCCGGATGCCGCCGTCGTCGGCGGGGTGTATGCCGTCGAGCCACCTGAGGAAGCCGTACGTCCAGTACCTCCGGGGGTTGCCGGCCGGCGTCGTGCCGCCGTAGACGTAGCCGCGGCGGGCCAGGAACGCCAGGAGCCGCTGCTTCGCCGCCGCGAGCCTCGCGGTCGCCGCGTCGTGGGCGCCGGCGAGGTCCCTGATGCCTTCGACCTCGGGGGAGGGGACCCATACGGGGGAGATGTCGTGGGCGAGTATCGCCTTGGCCATCCTGGCCGCGTCGTTGCGGTCGTTCTTGGACGAGAGGTCGGCCGCCGACCTCGGGACCTTGGAGACGGCCGCGACGACGCAGTCGACGCCGAGCCCGGAGAGCTCCCTCTGCGGGGCGAAGCCGAGGTAGCCGCTCTCGTAGGCGGCGAGCGACGGGCCGGGGAAGCCCGACATCCACTCCGCGACCTCGCCCCAGGGGTTGCCGCGGAACCTCCTCGTCACGGCCTCGCCCGTCTCCGCGTCGAGCGCGCAGACGGTGGTGGACCTGAGGTGTACGTCCATTCCGAAGGCGGTAGAATATCTAGGCACGGGAGCCTCCCAACCTCGTTGCGGCGCGGCTGCGCCTCTGGCACTTCAACAACATTGTCGCAGCCCCGACCCGCGGTCACGAGCGGGGGCTCCTGTCGTTTCCGTGCCCCTGGATTGGGTCATAGTGTCTGACTTATGCTCAACCTGCAGCGCCTTAGATGTAGTCATTGGGGACGTTCTTAAATGACTAGGTTGGGCACATTGCTTTGAGATGTTATTCAATCAGTTGTGATGGCATTTGAGCTGTCTACCTGCTCAAAGTAATTAATAGCATTCATCTGCTATTGAAAATATTGCTCAAAAAATCGTCCAAGAAGTCGCAGTGCATTTTTTGATGAGTCGCGCGTCAAGTGATTTGGTATGTTCTTGGTTAGATATTGGTCAGTTTTTGGGCAACCTTGCCAAAAGCTTGACGAATGCAAATCTGGACGTCGGCGAATGAACACTTTGAGCGAGCTCGGTGCAAAATTCTGGGCTGATTCTCGATAATCGCCTTCAATTGTCCCTTGCCAAGCGCTGGCCTCGCGTACAATCTGCTCCGACATTCGCGCGCCGTCCGGCGCTTAAGAGGGGAGGGCCCCATGGCAAACGAGATTTGGACCATCAAGCGTTGTCTCGAGTGGACCAAGGAGTACCTGGCCGAGCGCGGCGAGGAGCACCCCCGTCTTTCTGCCGAGTGGCTGCTGTGCGCAGCTACGGGTCTGGCGCGTATCGACTTATATATGCGCATGGACGAGACGCTCGACGCAGCGCAGCTCGAGACCATGCACGCGGCGGTCGTCCGTCGCGCGAAGGGCGAGCCGCTGCAGTACATCACCGGTAGCACGCAGTTTCGCATGATCGACGTCGCGTGCGCCCCCGGTGTGCTCATCCCGCGCCCCGAGACCGAGATGCTCGTCGAAGAAGTTCTGAACTATCTGGATGCCGAGGTGCTGAGCCCCGAGGCCGCTGCCCGCCAGCGCGTGGAGCTGCCTTGGAACGATGAGGTCGAGCAGGCCCGCAAAGCCGAGGCGGCGCTGGCTGACGAACGCGCGGCCGCCGAGCGTCGTGCCGCCAACCTGACGGCCGCCGATGAGGCTGCGCTGGGTAGCGACGTGCTCGGTAGCCGCGCCTATGCCGAGGAACTGGCCGACCGCGAGGCCGAGGAAGCCGCCGCGCAGGCAGCAGAAGCCGAAGCGGCAGAAGCAGAGGCCATGGAAACCCCCGAGCCCGAGCTCGACGAATACGGCATCGCCATTGAGGACAACGACCAACAGGCGACTCCCGCGCAAGATGCCGCCGAGGCCAACGTATCTGCCCCAACCGAGCCCTGCACTGCCCGCGTTCTCGAGGTCGGCTGCGGCACGGGCTGCATTTCGCTCTCCCTTGCCTGGGAGCGCCGCGGCCACGTTACCTGCACCGCCACCGATATCGAGCCGCGCGCCATCGATCTGGCCACCAAAAACCGCGACGCCCTCGGCCTCACGGCAGATGAGGTTGCCTTTAGCCTCACCAACCTGGTGAGTTCCATTCCCCGCGAAGAGTGGGGCACCTTTGATGTGCTCGTCTCCAACCCGCCTTACATCCCGACCGACGTCATGCGCTCACTGCCGCACGAGGTCAAGGACTTCGAGCCCGACCTGGCGCTTGAGGGCGGCGCCGACGGCCTCGATATTTTCCGCCGCCTGCTCAATGCGGCGCCTTACATGCTGCGCGCCGGCGGCCTGTTTGCCTGCGAGCTCTACGAGGGTGCCCTCGATGCCGCGGCCGAGCTCTGTCGCCAGGCAGGCCTTTCGGACGTGCGTATCGTCCATGACCTCACCGATCGCCCCCGCATCGTCCGAGCCATCGTCACCGAGCCCAAACAGCGTATTTAAGCTGAATTAATAGACATTTGCGCAAGTTTGTCCTTGCAATATACCGTAAAACTTCTACTATAGAAGGAGAAAGGTATGTCAAATCAGCTGCATCGGTACCGTATCGTGCTTGATTACATTGAACCTTGGCTTGATGAGCAGGATGAAGCTACGCTGAAGCAGATTTATGCAGACCTTTTGGTGCTCGAGAAGGAAGGTCCCAGCCTTGGTCGTCCGCTGGTTGACCGCGTAAAGGGCTCGAAGCTTCATCATTTAAAGGAGCTGAGAGTGACGTCGTGTGGTGGGCAGGTGATTCGCATCCTCTTCGCCTTTGACCCCAAGCGCCAGGCGGTATTGCTATTGGCGGGGGATAAGTCGCGAGCGGGATCGTCAAGGGCAAAATGGAACGGTTGGTATGCGATCAACATTCCAAGGGCCGAGCAAATATACCGTCGCCACGTAAGGAGGCTCGATCGAGATGGAACTGCATGAGTATATGGAATCTCGCGGGATAACACGCGACTCCATTACCGCCGAGCAGGAGAGGACTCGCGATCGTATCGAAGCCTATAAGCTTGCTCAGATTCGCAGGTTAAAAGATCTAACACAGGCGTCGGTCGCCCAGTCGATGGGCGTTTCTCAAAAACGTGTATCCGAGCTCGAGCGTGGGGAGTTGGGTTCGATGAGGCTCGACACGCTGAGCAGGTACGCAGAGAGCCTCGGCGGAAAACTGGTTGCAAGCATCGAGTTTCCCGATCGTACCGTTACGCTTGCGCGCTAAAAATCTTCAATTAACCCCCTCACTTTCACCGACTACTAGAGCCGCTCACCAAACCAACATGCGCTCTGGGCAAATGGGTTAAACGTTTCGTGCGAGAATGCCCCTCAGTAAACAAACTTGCACCAGAGCGTAAGGGGCTGGCATACACATGCAGACGGTCTATCGGGTATACGAGGGAACGCGCGAGCCGCATCGGCTTGCCGTCGAGCGCACGGCCGAGGTGCTCGGCCGCGGCGGACTGGCTCTGATCCCGACCGAGACAGTCTACGGTGTCGCCGTGGCGGTCAACGCCTTCTCCGATGCCGTCCCCCAAGATACAAGCGAATCCTTGTTATGGCCGCGCGATCCGCAGGCTGCCGTCAATGGCGCCGCGGTCCCTGCGCTCGGTACCGGCTACCGCCGCATCTTTACTCTCAAGCAGCGCGAGCTCACGCAAACTGTGGCTTGGCTGGTTGATGGTGCCGAGGCCCTCGACCGCTACGGCGTGGATATCCCCGAAGAGGCTCGCGTGCTTGCCCGACGATGCTGGCCAGGCGCCCTGACTATCGTGGTCAAGGCGGCTCCCTGCGTGCCGACCTTTATGCGCGCCGCAGACGGCACGGTGGCACTTCGCGCGTCGGCCTCGCCTGTGGTGCAGGCGCTCATCCGCTCCTGCGGCAGTCCGCTTGCCTGTACCAGTGCCAATACACATGGGGCGCCCTCGCCGGCAAGCTTTGCCGCCGTCGAGGGTCGCATCCTGGAGGGGGTCGATGTTGCCGTCGACGCCGGTGAGACCCCGTGTCGCGACGCCTCGACCATCGTGTCGTTCCAGCACGGCGGGCTCCAGATCCTGCGCCAAGGCGCACTTCCCGCATCAGAGATCGAGCGGGTCCTGTCCGACCCGATGCAATAGAAAGGTGTAAGCGATGTCGTTGAATCTGGGCAGCCTGGGCATGGAAGATGCCTCGTTTAACTTTGGCGGTTCCTACATCATGGCGCTCGACTGCGGCACCACCTCGGTACTTGCGACCATCGTCGACGAGTACGGCTGCATCGTCGCGCAGGCACGTCGTAGCGTCAAAACCAGCTTCCCGCGCCCCGGCTGGGTGGAGCAAGACCCCATGGCGGTCCTTGCCAGCCAGATTGCGGTCATGATGGAGGTCCAGTTTAAGAGCGGGATTCATTCCGACCGCATCGCCGCCATCGGCATCTCCAACCAGCGCGAGACCACGGTGGTCTGGGACCGCGTGAGCGGCCAGCCCATCTATAACGCCATCGTATGGCAGTGCCGTCGTACCGCGCCGGCGATCGACGCGTTGGTTGAACAGGGTTGCGAGGAGCTGGTGCGCTCCCGCACGGGACTCACGCTCGATCCGTATTTCTCGGCCTCCAAGGTGCAGTGGATTCTCGACAACGTCGACGGCGCACGCGAGAGCGCGGCGGCGGGCGACCTCATGTTTGGCACCATCGACACCTGGCTCATCTACAACCTCACCGGCGGCCAGGTCTTTGCCACCGACTACACCAATGCCAGCCGCACGGCACTCTTTAATATCCATACGCTCGATTGGGACGACGACCTGCTGGCGCTCTTTGACGTTCCACGTTCCATGATGCCCGAGGTTCGCTGGAGCTCGGGCGACTACGGCCGCGTCGCGAGCGACATCATGACCAACATGCCGCCCATCATGGGCGTGGCGGGTGACCAACAGGCGTCGCTGTTCGGCCACTGTTGTTTCCGTCCCGGCCAGACCAAAAACACCTATGGCACGGGCTGCTTTATGCTCATGAACACCGGCGACGAGATCGTCGAATCCAAGAATGGCCTGGTCTCCACCATCGGTATCGCTGCGGACGACAAAGTCAGCTATGCGCTCGAGGGCTCTATTTTTGCCGCCGGCTCAACGATGAACTGGCTTCGCAACAACATGGGCATCATCTCGAGCGTGAGCGAGTCGGCACAACTCGCCGCTTCGATTAGCGACAACGAGGGCTGCTACTTCGTTCCCGCCTTTGCAGGTTTGGGTGCTCCCTGGTGGGACCCGCATGCCCGCGGTATCGTGTGCGGTCTGACCGGCGCCTCGAGCCGTGCGACCATCGTACGTGCCGCCTGCGAATCCATGGCATATCAGAGCTACGACGTGCTGCGCGCCATGGAGCAGGACGTGGGGCTTTCGATTGAGCGCCTGTCTGTCGATGGCGGTGCCTCGCGCAACGAGTTCATCATGCAATTCCAGGCCGACCTGCTGGATATCCCCGTGCTGCAATGCGAGACGGTGGAGACCACGGCAATCGGTGCCGCGTACTTGGCGGGTCTTGCCGTCGGCTATTGGGAAGACCTGGAGGAGCTGGAGCAAAATGCCCAGATCGTTAGGACCTTCCTTCCCCACATGTCCGCCGAGCGCCGCGAGCAAAACCTTGCGGGCTGGCGTGATGCAGTCAGGCGCTCGCTCAGCACCTCACAGTAGGGCTGCGATGGGCTGCTCGATACAACAAACCGCTAAACTAATGCATGGCGTGCGGCGGCAACATTGCTGCACGCCTTGTCAGCAAGGCCGTTTTGCGGCCGCAACGAAAGGGGCAATCAACCCATGACCGTCACCTACGATGCGTCCCGTGTGACGCTTGTCGATCACCCGCTCGTCCAGCACAAGCTGTCGATCCTGCGCGACAAAAACACCGGCACCAACCAGTTCCGTCAGCTCGTGCGCGAACTCGCGCTTTTTGACGGCTACGAGGCCATGCGCGACCTGCCTATGGAAGACGTCGAGGTCGAGACCCCCATCACTACCGCCACGTTCAAACAGCTTGCCGGCAAGAAACTCGCCATCGTGCCCATCCTGCGTGCGGGCCTTGGCATGGTCGACGGTATCCTCGACCTGGTGCCCTCCGCTCGCGTGGGCCACATCGGCATGGAGCGCGACGAGGTCACCCACGAGCCGCACGAGTATTACTGCAAGATGCCCAAGGATATCGACCAGCGCATCTGCCTGGTCGTCGACCCCATGCTCGCCACGGGCGGTTCGGCCGAGATGGCCATCAGCTACCTGCGCGGGCGCGGTGTCAAGGACATCCGCATGCTGTGCATCGTCGCGGCCCCCGAGGGCCTCAAGTCGCTGACTGAGAAGGATCCCGATGTGCATATCTATACCTGCGCCATCGACGACCATCTCAACGAGGCTGCCTACATCGTTCCCGGCCTGGGCGACGCCGGCGACCGCATCTACGGCACGCTCTAGTCGCTGGGCTAAGACGGCCGCGGCTGCAAATACGAAGAAACGGTGCGCGCGGTCGAACAAAAGGCGACCGCGCGCACTCCTGTTAACGGACGTTTTGCCCTGCAGGGTTCGAGAAAAACGTATTACCGTACCTGCGGCATAAAGAAGGTCTTAAGAAAACGAACAGGTGCGTATTAACCGATGCTTTTTCGGTTGTACTTTAGCGATTGGCTCGTACAATAGTCACCAATGTTTGGCGGGAACTGTTCTGTGAGGCGTTAAAAAGGAAAGTGAGGACGCCAGTGTTTCAGATAGCCGATCTGCTCGCTATCGTTGCAGGCGCCATCGCGGGCGCAATTGCCTTCCTTCCCTTTGTCTTTACGCTCAAGCCGGTTCTTGACGATAAGCAGAATGCGGACATGCTCAAGGGTATGGTGAGTCTCGCGGTCTCGGCAATCGCGTTGCTTGTCTTTACCTTGGTTGTGTTTGTGTTGTTCGGAGAGGCATTTCGCATGTTCCTCCTGGGCGAGGCGATCGGCTTCGTGGCCTTTATGGCCGCCTGCGCGGTTCGCGTCGCCAAGGCGCTGCGAGATCCTCATGAGGTCGAAAGGTAAGTCGTGGAAATTTTTGAAAAGCTGCCTGATGAGATTAATCATCTGGTCAGCGAGTTCAGCTCCACCCCTGTCGTGGGCGATCTGAGCTGCGGCATCACGCAGTACTCGTTTTGGCTGATCGTCTCCACGATCGTGCTCCTGATCGTCCTGGCCGTGTTCAAGAAGAAGCAGACTTTGGTTCCCAAGGGCTTCTTCGTCAACGGTTTCGAGTACATCATCGAGTACGTCGAGAACGATATCGGCAAGGGTGTCGTGGGTGAGAACTGGAAGAAGCACTTCCCGTTCCTGTGCTCGCTTTTCCTGTTCATCCTGATTAATAACATGATCGGCCTGATCCCGGGAATGAAGCCCGGCACCGGCGCAATCGGCTCCACCGCCGCGCTCGCCATCTTCGCCTTCGTGTACTTCATCTACTACGGATGCAAGGCTCACGGCGTGATCGGCTACATCAAGAGCCTCGCCCCGCAGGGCGTGAGCTTCCCGATGAACGTGCTCGTGTGGGTCGTCGAGCTTTTCTCGACCTTCCTGCGCCTCATCACGCTCGCCGTCCGTCTGTTCTGCAACATGTTCGCAGGACACGTGGTCATGGGCTCGTTCGCCATCATGGCGAGCATGTTCATGCGGCCGCTGCTTCAGCAGGTTTCCGCGGCCCACGCCGTCGGCGCCCTGCCTTCGCTGGCCTGGCTTGCCATCCGCATCCTGATCTATGCGATCGAGCTTGTGGTCGGCGCCATCCAGGCTTACGTCTTCACGGTCCTTACCGCCGTGTATGTCTCCGAGGCAGAGGAGGTCGCGGAGGAGGAGTAGTCTTCCGTTCGCGCCTTAAAGGTAAGGCAATTCGTTAAACCGCCGGTGCCCGTACCCATGGAGCCCGGCAGTTATAAAAAGGTTATCCTGCGTGAAATAAGACACGCACGACAAAGGAGGAATCGTGGGAGTTATCGGTTACGGTCTCGGTGTTATCGGCGCTGGTCTTGCTATCGGCCTGTCTGCTCTGGGTGCTACGGGTGCTATGGCCCGTCAGCCTGAGGTCCAGGGCCGCGTGTTCACCGTCTTCATCATGGGCTCCGCCTTCGGCGAGGCTCTGGCTCTGATCGGCTTCGTTGTCGCGCTGATCGTTAAATAGCACGGAGCGTCAAGTATGAATCTTTCATCCCAGAAGAGCGCGATCGCACTCTCCGCGTCCGCGGCCGCGCTGCTCATGCCGGTTTCCGCGTTCGCTGAGGACGGCGCTGCCGGTGCGGACATCCTCATCCCTAAGATGGCGGAGTTCATCCCGGCGCTTATCGCCTTCCTGATTATCTGGATCGTGCTGGCCAAGGTCGCCCTGCCGGGCATCATGAAAACCATGGAGGAGCGCGGCAAGAAGATCGAGGAGAGCCTCGACGAGGCCGAGAAGACCAAGCAGGAGGCTATCGCCAAGCGCGCTGAGTCCGACTCGATCGTCACCGACGCCCGTCGTCAGGCTGCCGACATCGTTCTCGAGGCCCGTAAGGACGCCGAGTCCGAGCGTGCCCGTATCATCGAGGCTGCTCACAAGGAGGCCGAGGAGATCATCGCCAAGGCCCATACGACCGTCGAGGACGAGCGCAAGTCCATCTACGCCGGTGCCGCGAGCTCCATCGCCGACCTGTCCGTTGCCGTCGCCACCAAGATCGTGGGCGAGGCACTCGATGACGAGGCCGAGCAGAAGAAGCTCATCGAGCGCTACATCCAGGAAGCAGGTAGCCTGAATGCCGACTAGCCGCTATCAGGACAAGGTGCTCGAGACCTACGCGCGCTCCCTTCTGGAAGCCGCTAAGGCCGAGAACCATGTGTTCGAGGACCTCGAGATGATCGAGCGCCTGGCTTCTGCCAGCCCCGAGATCATCGCCGTGCTCGACACCATGTCCAAGCGCGACCAGCTCGACCTTCTTCCCAAGGTGGCAGCTGCCTTTAAGTATGTTGCCGAGGAAGACGAGGATGTAGTGGGCGTGACCGTCACCACGGCGATCCCGCTCGACGACGAGCTGCGTCAAACCATCACTAAGAAATGCGAGCAGGACTTCGGCCGCAAGGTATTCCTTATCGAGCAGGTCGACCCGTCTATCGTGGGCGGCCTGGTGCTCGAGGCCCGCGGCGAGCGTCGTGACATTTCCGTCAAGACGCAGCTGCGCATCGCGCAGGAGACCCTCGCAAACTCTGCTAATTCGTACGGAGGTGAAGCCTAATGTCCGAAACCCTCAATGCCCAGGATATCGCCAAGAAACTGCAGGAGCAGCTCACGAGCCTCTCCGCGACGGTCGATACGCATGAGGTTTCAACGGTCGACGAGGTAGGCGACGGCATCGCGCGCGTCTCCGGCCTCAAGAGCGCCATGGCAGGCGAGCTTCTGGAGTTCAAGAGCTCCGATACCGGTGAGACCGTCTTCGGCCTTGCCCAGAACCTTGACCGTGACGAGGTCGGCGCCGTTCTGTTTGGTGCCGTCGACTCCATCAAGGAAGGCGACGAGTGCCGCACCACTGGCCGCATTATGGATATCCCCGTGAGCCGTGCCATGCTCGGCCGCGTCGTCAATCCGCTCGGCCAGCCCATCGACGGCCTGGGCGACATCGTCGCCACGCACCGTCGCCCCATCGAGTTCAAGGCCCCCGGCGTCATCGACCGTACCCCGGTGTGCGAGCCGGTTCAGACCGGTCTGCTCGCTATCGACTCCATGGTGCCTATTGGCCGCGGTCAGCGTGAGCTCATCATCGGCGACCGTAAGACCGGTAAGACCGCCATCGCCATCGACG
>USIL01000023.1:0-10615 GCA_900554655.1 uncultured Collinsella sp. | reverse complement strand
GTTGGGGCGATGCATTGGGATGAGTTTCTTACTTAGTTGAAGAGGGGTTTTATGGCTGATAGGTAGTCTTTGGCTACGTCGGCCTTATCTGCTTGGAAGTTGTGCCAGGCCCACCATTGGACCATTCCTACGAAGCTTGAGGCTATGTGGTGTAGTAGGAAGCTTCGGTCCATGGTTCCGGCGGGGCCTGCGGGGTCGACGGGAACGGTTTCGGCTGCTCGTGACATAATGGTCTTGCGTAAGCAGTCTGCGAAGACGCGTGAGCCGGCGCCGGCTACGAGGGCTCGAACGCCCTGGCGGCGCTCCCAGAGGTTGTTGAGGATATGCTCGACCTGTACGAGTGGGTCGTCGAGCGGTGTACCATCGTCGTCGAGGGCGTGGGCGCAGATGTCGCTCACGAGTTCGGACAGTAGGTTGTCTTTGCTCTTAAAGAGGCCGTAGAATGTCGCGCGGCCTACGTGAGCGCGCGCGATGATGTCGCCGACGGTAATCTTGCCGTAGTCCTCCTCGCGAAGGAGTTCGGAAAACGCCGCAACGATGGCAGCGCGGCTTTTTTCTTTGCGGGCATCCATGGCTATGCATCCACGTGAACGAGCAGGCAACGGAGCGTGCCGGAGCAGCCCTCGTAGGGGCGCTTACCGGCGCCGTAGCCGACGGCCTCGATGCGGTAGCGGGCCGGCAGGTGCTCGGACGTGCGCAGTGCGGCGACGATGGCGGCGCCCGTGGGCGTCACGAGCTCGCCGGCGACTGGTGCGGGCGTGAGGGCGATATTGCCCGCCTGGCACAGGTTGACGACAGCGGGGACGGGAATGGGCATGAGGCCGTGGGCACAGTGGATGGTACCGTGACCCTCGGAGAGCGATTCGACCACGATGTCCTCGATGCCCAGATCATCGAGGCAGATGGCAACCGAGCAGATGTCAACGATGGAATCGATGGCGCCTACCTCGTGGAACATGACGGTCTCGGGCGTTTTGCCGTGGGCCTTGGCCTCGGCGGCGGCGAGCGCGGCAAAGATGGCGAGCGCGCGACGCTTGGCGCCATCGCTTAGCTGCGAGCCTTCGATGATGGCGTTGACGTCCGTCAAAGAACGGTGGTGATGGTGGTGGGCGTGATGCTGATCCTCGTTGCCATGACCGTGGGCCTCATGGTCATGCTCGTGGCAGTGCTTGTGTTCGTGCTCGCCATGATCATGATGGTGGTGCTCATGCTCATGTGTGTGCTCGGCAGCTGCTTCGTCGCCGTAGAGCCAGGCCATGTCGTGGTCGTGGTTCTCGAGCTCCTCTGCAAGCTGGACGTCGAAATCGCAGGCGTCGATGCCATGCTTGTTTACGCGCGTCACGGCGATCGAAAAGCCGTCGACCGGAAGCGTGGCGAGCTGCTCGCGTAGATGCTCCTCGCTGGCGCCCAGGTCGAGCAGGGCCGCGACGGTCATGTCGCCGCTGATGCCCGAGGTGCCGTCGATGATAAGCGCGTGCTGATGGTTGGACATGAAATGCTCCTTAGCGGGCGCAGGACGTGCCGGCGCTCAGATGATTGATAAGACTTGCCTGGTAGGCGGCGCCGAAGCCGTTGTCGATGTTGACGACCGAAACGCCGCTGGCGCAGGAGTTGAGCATGGCGAGCAGTGCGGCCACGCCGCCAAAGCTCGCGCCATAGCCCACGCTGGTGGGGACGGCGATGACCGGACAGCTCACAAGGCCTCCGATGACGCTCGCCAGGGCGCCTTCCATGCCGGCGATGGCGATGACCACCTGCGCCTGGGCAAGTTCCTCAGCATGAGCGAGCAGGCGGTGCAGGCCGGCGACACCCACGTCGTAGAGGCGATCGACCTCGTTGCCGTAGAACTCGGCCGTCAGTGCCGCCTCTTCGGCAACGGACAGGTCGCTCGTGCCGGCGCAGGCGACGACGATGTGTCCGTTGCCGGTAGGGGAGGGCTTGCCGCCCACCAGGGCGAGCTGGGCGTCCGGGGCATATCCCAGATCGATGTCGTTGCCGAGAAGCTCAGCGGTGCGCGCGGCTTTTTCGGCATCCAAGCGTGTGACCAGGATGCGCTCCTGGCCTGCATCGAGTAATGCTTTGATGATGGCAGCAATTTGCTCGGCGGTTTTACCGGCACCGTAGACAACCTCGCCGGCTCCCTGGCGCACTCCGCGCGAAAGATCGAGCTGCGCAAAGCCCAAATCGGCGGTCGGAGCCGTCTGGATGCGCGTAAGGGCGACGGCCGGGGTGACTGATCCACCGGCAACATCGCTCAGCAGCTGCTCAAGATCTCGCTTATCCATATATGTTCCCTTCGACGGCGCAAAGTCTAGCACTCAAAGGGTATGTTTCCGAACACTAAGACAAAATTGTTCGGAAACTATAGGACAGGCTGATTCAATTGTTAGACAGATCGGCTAGTCGCGCAGGATGATGTCCATGGCGAGCATCAGGTTGCGCTCGTCGATGGTAAACGGGGCGGCTTCGCGCGTCTTGGGCTTGGCGCAAAACGCGATACCAGTGCCCGCGGCCCGGATCATGGGGATGTCGTTTGCCCCGTCGCCAATAGCGACCGTGTGGGCCATGTCGACGCCGCACTCAACTGCCCAGTCCAGCAGCTGGATGAGCTTGGATTCCTTGGTCACAATGTCTGTCGCCAGCTTACCCGTGAGCTTGCCGTCTACGACCTCCAGACGATTGGCCAGGCAAAAGTCGATACCCGCGGCAGCCGCGATCTTGTCGGCGACCTCGTGGAAGCCGCCGCTCACAACGCCGACCTTCCAGCCCTTGCTGTGCGCCGAGCGCACAAGCTCCAACGCGCCGGGGGTAAATGTCACATGCTCAAAGGCGCGCTCGAACACGCTCTCGTCCAGGCCGGCGAGTAGCCCCACGCGTTCCTCGAGCGCTTGCTTAAAGTCAAGCTCGCCGCGCATGGCGCGTTCGGTGATCCGCGCAACTTGTTCGCCTACGCCGGCCTCCTCGCCCAACAGGTCGATGACCTCCTGGTTGATGAGCGTGGAGTCGATATCCATAACGATGAGGCGTGCAGTCATGACGGGCCTTTCCAAGTGCTGTTTTATTGGGGCATATTGTCGCACGTGACGAGCGCGGGCGGGTGCCGCGGCGCGTCAATTGTTTCGTCTCCGTCAAGTCTTTGGGCAGGAGCTACTTTTCCGCGGCACATCGACACAGGTGCGATAAGATAGAACGCCATGTCTGGCTGCGCGGTTTACGCAGGCTGGGCAAATCTGTACGACGCCGCCCGGAACGACACGGGGCGGCACAGATCCATAAAGGAGGATCACTGGTATGAGCCAGACCCGTCCCATCGACGAGCATTCCATGCACACCCGTACCTGCGGCGAGCTTCGCCGCGAGAACGTGGGCGAAGAGGTCACCCTCACCGGTTGGGTGAGCCGTCGCCGCGATCACGGCGGCCTTATTTTCTGCGACCTTCGCGACCGCGAGGGCATCACGCAGCTCACCTTCGACCCCGAGCACTCCGACGGCGACGCCTTTAAGATTGCCGAGACCATGCGTCCCGAGTGGCCTATCAAGATCCACGGCGTCGTGCGCTCCCGTGGCGAGGAGACCACCAACGCCAAGCTCGCGACCGGCGAGATCGAGGTCCTGACCGACCACGCCGAGGTGCTCAACACTTCCGTCACCCCGCCGTTCCAGATCGAGGACGGCATCGAGACCAGCGAGGACACCCGTCTGCGCTATCGCTATCTGGACCTCCGTCGTCCCGAGATGATGGCAAACCTCAAGCTGCGCTCCGACTTTACCTTTGCCATTCGCGAGGCGCTGCACAACCGTGAGTTCATGGAGGTCGAGACGCCCTCCCTGTTCAAGTCCACGCCCGAGGGCGCCCGCGACTTTATCGTCCCCAGCCGCATCCAGCCGGGCAACTTCTACGCTCTGCCGCAGTCCCCGCAGCTTCTGAAGCAGCTGCTCATGGTCGGTGGCGTCGAGCGCTACTACCAGGTTGCCAAGTGCTTCCGCGACGAGGACCTGCGTGCCGACCGTCAGCCCGAGTTCACCCAGGTCGATATCGAGATGTCCTTCGTGGACCAGAACGATGTCATGAGCGCGCTCGAGGAGGTCTTGGCCGATGCCTTCGGTCGCATGGGTGTCGAGATGCCCACGCCGCTGCGTCGCATGGACTACTGGGATGCCATGGACACCTATGGCTCCGACAAGCCCGATACTCGTTACGGCATGCACCTGGTCGACCTGACTGACATCTTTGCCAACTCCAAGTTCAAGGTCTTCGCGACCGCCGCGAACGAGGAGGGCTCCGTCGTCAAGGCCATCAACGCCAAGGGCGCCGGTGCCTGGGCACGTGCCAAGATCGATAAGCTCGCCGGCGTGGCCTCCACGTTTGGCGCCAAGGGCCTGGCCTGGATCGCCTTCCGCGAGGACGGCTCCATCAACAGCCCCATCGTCAAGTTCTTCTCGGACGAGGAGATGGCCGCTCTGCGCGAGCGCATGGACGTCGAGCCCGGCGACCTTGTGATGTTCGCCGCCGGCCCGCGCCTGCTCTCCGACGAGATCCTGGGCGGCATGCGTTCGCACATGGCCAACGCACTCGAGATCAAGCGTGAGGGTCACGACTTCCTGTGGGTCGTCAACTTCCCGCTGTTCCATTGGGACGAGGACCGCAAGGCCTACGCTGCCGAGCACCAGCCCTTCACCCTGCCGACCGAGACCGACATCGCCAAGATCGAGGCCGACCCGTTGGCAGCCGGTTCTTGCACCTACGACTTTGTCATGGACGGCTTTGAGGCCGGCGGCGGCGGCATGCGTATCCACAACGCCGAGATGCAGATGTCCATGCTCAAGCTCCTGGGCTTTACCGAGGAGCGCGCCGAGTCTCAGTTTGGCTTCCTCATGGAGGCCCTCAAGTTTGGTGCGCCCCCGATGGGCGGTTTCGCTCTGGGCCTGGATCGCGTGTGCATGCTGCTCACCGGTTCCGACTCCATCCGCGACGTCATGGCGTTCCCCAAGACGGCCAGCGGCTCCGACCTCATGTCGGGCGCCCCGAGTGCCGTTTCCGGCGCCCAGCTCAAGGACGTCAGCCTGCGCCTGATGTAGGCAAGCGGCTACATATTGCTTGCAACGAGGGAAGGACGCGTGTCTTCCCTCGTTTTTTATGCGCCGAGGTTGCGAGGGCATGGGATGACTGGGCGTCGCGGAAAGCGCGACCCAGAATTCGGCAAATTAATGATGGGGCACAGTTTCCGGTTGAGCTGTCTAACGGA
Organism: uncultured Collinsella sp.; assembly: GCA_900554655.1. Taxonomy (GTDB): domain Bacteria; phylum Actinomycetota; class Coriobacteriia; order Coriobacteriales; family Coriobacteriaceae; genus Collinsella. The sequence continues at coordinate 5,369 of USIL01000023.1, read as the reverse complement.
AACTGTGCCCCAGAATGAGCGCTCAAAACGGGGCAGGCTTTCCGCAACAACTGTCTGGCGGAAAGCCTGCCTCAGTTTCTTATAGCGAGTCTCTCTGGATCAGCTGCATGTGCATCACGGAGGTGGTGGGCTCGGCACCCTTGATCATGTCGAGCGCAATGTTGGCGGCCATGTGGCCTTCTTCGCGCAGGGGCTGGCGGACGGTCGTGAGCGCGGGGACGCAGCGCGTCGCAATCTCGTGATCGTCGAAGCCGACGACAGAAACGTCCGCCGGAACGGATAGGCCTGCCTCGTTGAGTGCGGTGATGACGCCAGCCGCGATACGGTCCGATCCGCAGAGCACGCCATCGAAAGCAATCTCGCGCGCGAGGATCTGGTGCATGGCCTGATAGCCGTCTCCGCTGTTCCAGCCGGTATAGATAACGTTTGCGTCTGGGAGGTCTTCGCCCAAGACGGCACGGTAGCCGCGCAGGCGGTCGACAACAGCGGGGTTGTCTTGCGGTCCCAACACGGCGACGATATCTTTGCGCCCGCGTTCCTTCATGGCGAGTGCCGCAAAGTGTCCGCCCTCTTCGTCGTCAGAGTAGACCGTCGAGAACACATTGCGATAGGGGTGGCCCTCGAGCTGGCCGCACAACACGGTGGGTACGCCCAGCTCGCGCAGCACCTCGAGTAGCTCGCTGCCCTTGTAGGGGGAGACGTCGATCACGGCGTCGAACGAGCGGCGCTCAAAGTGCTCGCGTGCGCGGTTGCGCTCATGCGTAGAAGACGCCTGCAAGATAACGGGCAGATAGGACGACTCCGACAGTTCCTCGGTAATGCCGCTCAAAAACTCGCTATAGGTGGGGTCGCTGAAGAGTTCACTCAGGGGCTCGGTCACGAGCACGGCGATGATTTCCGTGCGCCCGACAGCGAGCGCTCGGCCACGAGCGTTGGGGACAAAATTGACTTCCTTGGCCGCCGCGCGGACGCGCTTTTTGGTTTTCTCGCTAATGCGGGGCGAATCGTTGAGAGCGCGCGATGCCGTGGAGCGCGACACGCCGGCAGCTGCGGCAACCTCGGCAAGCGTAGGTGCGGTGCGAACTGGTTGGGTCATGGCGTCTCCTGGAGAATGCGGTCGATGTTGTCGCTGATACGGGCTGGTGCGGATACAGCTTACTATAGTGCGCCTGAACAGCGTTCATGACATCCGGTGACCGGTGTCGTTTTGCAACCAAGCCGCAATCGAATACGTCTCGTATGGGTGAGATATCAGCGGGCGTGGCGGTTGCCTACGAGCTTAAAAACGATGTCTTGCGCTGAGTTTCGATACTCAGGGTGACATAAGTGTCGCGGTTGTACAACCGGTTGCACCGTTAACCCGACCAAATCGACCGTTCAGCGGACAACCGGTTGCACAGTATTTTGCATCGCCCGTAAGATAAGGACAACCGGTTGCACAAGAATCACTACGATGACGAAGGAGCATCACCATGGACGCCATTAACGATTGGGAAAACCAAGCGCTCACCCACAGGAACCGCCTGGCATCCCATGCGTACTTTATGGGTTACGAGACCGCCGATCTCGCTGCAACGTACAGCCGCGAGCTGTCGCGCGGGTTTGTCCAGCTGTCCGGCTCGTGGCAGTTCCGTCTCTTTGAGGGCCCCGCGGCCGTCTCCAACGAGGAGCTCTCCACGTACGAGCCCGAGTGGGATCACGTGGAGGTTCCGCACCTGTGGCAGGTAGACGGCTATGGCAACCTTGCCTACACCGACGAGGGCTTCCCGTTCCCGGTGGATCAGCCGTTCGTTCCCTCCGACGATCCCACGGGCGTGTACCAGCGCATCGTCAATCTTCCCGCCGTGCCTGCCGGCGCTCGCGAGATCATTCGCTTTGACGGCATCGAGAGCTATGGCGAGCTGTACGTCAACGGCAAGTTTATCGGCATGACCAAGGGCTCGCGCCTGTCTGCCGAGTTCGACGTGACCGACGCGCTTGTCGAGGGCGACAACCTGTTTGCGGTCAAGGTTCTGCAGTACAGCGATGGTAGCTATATCGAGGACCAAGACATGTGGTGGGCATCGGGCATCTTCCGCGATGTGTACCTTATGCAGCGTCCCGCCGCACACCTGGTCGACTTTAGGTTCCGCACGCACCGCGAGGGCGACGCCGCTCAGATCACGCTCGATACGGTGGCCGAGGGCGCTTCCCGCGTCGTGTTTACGCTCAGCGATGGCGAGAACGTGGTGGCTACGGGCGAGTGCGTCGACGGCCATGCCGAGTGCAGCGTGACCGATGCCCACTTCTGGAATCCCGAGGACCCCTTCCTCTATGACCTTACGTTTGAGGTCTACGACGGTGACGAGGTCAGCGAGTACGTTCCGCATCGCCAGGGCCTTGCCGAGGTGACGGTCGAGGGCAATCATATCTACCTCAACGGCACTTACTTTAAGATGCATGGCGTCAACCGCCACGATCACGACGATCACAAGGGCCGCGCCGTGGGCCTCGATCGCATGCGCTGCGACCTGGAGCTCATGAAGCAGCACAACATCAACGCGGTGCGCACGTCCCACTACGCCAACGACCCGCGCTTCTACGAGCTGTGCGACGAGTACGGCATCATGCTGGTCGCCGAGACCGATATGGAGAGCCATGGCTTCGAGAATATCGGCAATATCGCCCTGGTCACCGACGATCCGGCATGGGAGCCGGCCTACGTCGACCGCATCGAGCGCCTGGTGATGCAGGAGCGCAACCACGCCTGCATCATTATGTGGTCGATGGGCAACGAGAGCGGCTATGGCTGCAACATCCGCGCGATGTACGCCAAGGCTCACGAGCTCGACGGTCGTCCGGTCCACTACGAGGAGGACCGCAACGCCGATACCGTCGACGTTATCTCCACCATGTACTCCCGCGTGTCGCAGATGAACGACTTTGGTGAGCATCCATTCCCCAAGCCGCGCATCAACTGCGAGTACGGTCACTCCATGGGCAACGGCCCCGGAGGCCTGTCCGAGTATCAGGAGGTCTTCGATCGCTGGGATTGCATCCAAGGCCAGTTTATCTGGGAATGGTGCGACCACGGTTTGGCTGCTGTGACCGAGGACGGTGTTGCCTACGATATGTATGGTGGCGACAACGGCGATTACCCCAACAACAGCAACTTCTGCATCGATGGCATGGTGTTCCCTTGGCAGCAGCCGAGCCCGGGCCTCACTGAGTATGGTCAGGTTATCTGCCCGGTTCGCATGGCCTACGATGCCGAGGCGGGCGAGCTGACCGTCACCAACAAGCGTTGGTTTACCACCCTCGAGGATGTTTGCCTGTCGGCGGAGACCCTGGTGGACGGCGACGTGGTTTGCCGCAAGACGCTCATGCCCGGTGCGGTTGCCCCCGGCGAGTCCGTCCAGCTTCCGCTGGTGATTCGCGAGGCCGCGGTAGGCGAGACCCTGCTGACCGTGCGCGCCTACACCATGGCCGCTCACGTCTGGTGCGAGCCGATGTTCCAGCTGGGCGCAAGCCAGTTTGCCATCGCAAACCATCCGGCGCCAGCCATCGCGGCTCCCACTCGTCCTGAGCTTACGGTCGAGGAGACCGAGCAGGAAATCCGCATTCGCTCCCTCAACGGCGAGCTGACCTTCAGCAAGGTAAACGGTACCGTGAGCGAGTGGAAGGCATCCGGCCGCGACGTCATGGCCTCCGGTCCCCAGGTTGGTTTTTGGCATCCGCTCGTCGATAACCACGCCCAGGAGTATGACTCACTGTGGAAGGACAACTTCATCGATGTGATGCAGACGTCTACCCGCAAGGTTTCTTGGAAGCAGGACGGCAATGCGGTCGTCGTTACCGTGAGCCAGCGTATCGCTCCTCCCGTCCGCGCGTTCGGCATGCGCGTCGAGCTTGTCTACACCGTGCTTCCGAGCGGACGCGTTGACCTCAAGGTTTCCGGCGAGCCCTACGGTGACTATTCGGACATCATCCCGCGCATCGGCATCTCCTTCGAGGTCCCCGGTTGCGATCGCGCCGTCGAGTGGTATGGCCACGGCCCGGGCGAGAACTATCCGGACTCGCTGCGCGCCAACCCGGTCGGTCATTACCGCACCACGGTCGACGATATGTTCACGCCCTACGTTATGCCTCAGGACTGCGCCAACCGCGAGGGTACCCGCTGGGTTGCTCTGCGCTCTAGCCACGGTGACGGTCTGGTCGTGACGCGTCCGAGCGACGCCGCTTCCAACCCGTTCTCGTTCTCGGCATGGCCCTATAGCTGCGAGGCCATCGATAACGCCAAGCACGTCTACGACCTTGTCAAGGGCGATACGGTCACGGTCAACATCAACGACCAACTGCTCGGCCTTGGCTCGAACTCTTGGGGTTCCGAGGTGCTCGATTCCTATCGCACCCGTTTTGAGAGCTTCAGCTTTGAGGTGTCCCTGCGACCGCTGACGTCTGCCGATCTGGCTCAGGCACTGGCACCCATTAAGGAGGCATAAGTCATGCATGTCTTTAACTCGCGCGCCGATTTCGACGCTCAGATGAAGTCCGTCAAGAAGTGGATGCGTACCGGACAGGCGCTCGACGGCGTTTCTGAACTGCAGCACGATGTGGCGTACTCCATCGGCGACTCGTTGGTGTACTGGTGGGTCTATGCCCGCGAGGCCGCAACCGCCGATCTGGTCGGTCACCGTCGCTACCATGCCGTGCTCGCTCCGCTCGACGGCGACCTGACCGTCGAGGTTGCCCCCAAGGCAGGCCTCACCTGCACCCGCGCTTACAGCGATATCGATGATCGCGAGCGCTTTGAGGGGGCGGGGGAGACCGTGACGATTCCCGCCGGCGGCGTTGCCGTCGTCGAGATCGACGAGGCTTACCGTGTTATCGCCGAGGCTTCGGATCCCCGCGTCGTGGTACTGCACGTGACGGTCGAAGGTTATTCCTTCCCCAACAAGTAGTATTCGTCCGTTTGGACGTTTGCTTCGCGCCGTTAAGGGGGATGGCTTTGTTGACTCCCTTTTCCCCATTCCCCTTAGCAGGTGCGCCGTCCGCGATTGCACTTGCAGCTCGGACGGTTTTGGATGACATTTAATAGATGATTGGGAGGGCTTATGAGCTCTGAAAAACGAGGAACGATCGGTTCGTTCGCTCTGCTGGGCATGACGGTCGCCGCCGTGTTCGGTATCAAGAACATCATCAACAACAACGCGGCCATCGGCTTGGCAGCTGCGCCGTCGTTCTTCTTCGCCACGCTTTTGTACTTTGTCCCCTATACCCTGGTTACCGCCGAGTTCGTCGGCCTCAACAAGGACTCCGAGTCGGGCGTGTACGCATGGGTTAAGACCTCGATGGGTGGTCGCTGGGCGTTCCTGACGGCATTTAGCTAC
>USIL01000022.1:0-10736 GCA_900554655.1 uncultured Collinsella sp. | reverse complement strand
CCCCTTATTTTGGCCGTAAAAAATGGGACAGGTAGCAGCTGATTCAAAATTAAGGTCAATAAATGAAACGGCCCCGGTTGCATATCTTGCAACCGGGGCCGTTCGATGTTTCACATGAAACGTTTTGGGGTGCGACTCCCCTATGCGTTCTTCTGAACTTTGAAGTGCTGCTTCAGCTGTCCGCAAGCGGCGTCAATATCGTTACCACGGGAGTTACGAATCGTGGTCTCGATGCCACGGGACTCAAGACGACGCTGAAGATCCTCAACCTTATGAATCGGCGACGGCTTGAGCGGGCTGCCCTCGATGTCGTTAAGCTGAATCAGGTTAACGTGGCACAACGTTCCCTCGCAGAAGTCGCAGAGCGCCTGCATCTCGGGATTCGTATCGTTGACGCCTTCGATCATGGCATACTCATAGGTCGGGCGGCGGCCAGTCTTCTCGGTGTAAAGCTGAAGCGCCTCGTGAAGTCGAAGCAGCGTGTACTTCTTAACGCCGGGCATGAGCTTGTTGCGCGTCGACTGGATGGCGGAATGCAGGGAAACGGCAAGCGTGAACTGCTCGGGGATGTCCGCAAATTTGCGAATACCGGGAATAACGCCGCTGGTAGAGACGGTGAGGTGACGAGCACCGATACCGATGCCATCAGGGTCGTTGAGGATTCGCAACGCCTTGAGAACCTCGTCGTAGTTGGCAAACGGCTCGCCCTGGCCCATGAAGACAACGCTCGTGACGCGCTCGCCAAAGTCGTTGGATACATGAAGTACCTGGTCGACGATCTCTTGAGCGGTCAGAGAGCGCTTGAGGCCGTTGAGGCCGGTAGCGCAAAAGGCACAGCCCATGCCGCAGCCTGCCTGGGTGGAAACGCAGACGGAAAGCTTGTTGCGACGGGGCATACCGACAGTTTCGACGGAAATGCCGTCGTGGTACTCGAGCAGATACTTGCGCGAGCCATCTTTGGAAACCTGCTTGGTGAGTTCAGTCGGCGTATCAAAGGCAAAAGCCTCTTTAAGCTGCTCGCGGAAAGCCTTGGGAAGGTTGGTCATGTCGTCGAACGAACAAACGTTCTTCTCAAAGACCCATTCGATGAGCTGCTTCGCGCGGAAGGCGGGCTGGCCAAGCTCGGCCACGAGCTCGCGAATATCGTTTTGGCTCAAGTCGCGAATGTCCTGAGATTTAGTCCTGGGATTCATGGAAGCCTTTCGATTTTGGGGAAACGTAGAGGGTATCGCTACAATATGGTATCAGCTGCAGAAATTATAGAGGAGGAGTCTGCCCATGCCGGGTAAAAGCCTAGAGAACATGCACGTAGCGGTCTTGGCGGGCGGTCATTCCGCTGAGCGCGAGATCTCGCTTAATTCGGGAAAGAACGTTGTGGTGGCACTGAAGGAAGCCGGCTACACCTCGGTGGAGCTGCTCGATACGGCCGCTGATGACTTTATGGTAACCATGGCAACCGGCGGCTTTGACGTGGCGTTTATCGCCATGCACGGTGCCGGCGGCGAGGATGGCGCCATGCAAGGCGCCATGGAGACCCTGGGTATCCCCTACACGGCTTCGGGCGTGCTTGCCAGCGCCTGCGGTGCCGACAAGGAGGTCTCTAAGCTCCTGTACGCCAAGGCGGGCATTCCCATTGCCCCCGGCCTTGCGCTCGAGGTGGGCGATGAAGTCGATATCGATCATATCGTCGAGGTTTGTGGCGAGCGCTGCTTTGTGAAGCCGGCCGTCAACGGTTCCAGCTATGGCATTTCCCTGGTCCATGAGCCCTCCGAGCTGCCCGCGGCAATCGCCAAGGCGTTTGAGTACGGCGACAAAGTACTGGTCGAGAAGTGCATCGAGGGTACCGAGATCACCGTCGGCGTATACGGCGAAGATGACGTGCGCGCTCTGCCGATTGTCGAGATTCGTAAGCCCGAGGACTGTGAGTTCTACGATCTGGACGTGAAGTATGTCGACCCTACGGACATCCATCGCATTCCGGCGCAGATTTCACCCGAGAATTACGCTCGTGCCCAGGAGCTTGCCTGTGCTGCTCACAAGGCCCTCGGTTGCCTGGGTATCTCGCGCAGCGACTTTATCGTGAGTGAGGACGGCCCCGTTATCCTCGAGACCAATACCATTCCCGGCATGACCGATACGTCGCTGTATCCGGACGAGATCCGCCACACCGACGACATGACGTTCCCGCAGGTCTGTGACAGCCTGATCCGTATGGGCCTTCGTCGAGCGGGCATTGCATGCTAATCGAGGACGCGGTTTCGTCAGGAACGCCGCAGTTTGTCATCGACTCCTATGCCACGCTTGCCGAACGCGCCAAAACGCAGTCCTTTGGTCTTATCGAGGAAGATGTGATTGTCCTCGATACCGAGACCACAGGTCTTTCGGTGCAGGACAATGAACTGATCGAGATCTCGGCGGCCCGTCTTTCGGGCCGCGAGATCGTCGACCGTTTCGATACCTTCGTGCATCCCAAGCAGCTGATTCCCGCCGAGATTACCGAGCTCACGAGCATTACAAATGCCGATGTGGCAGATGCCCCGTCGGCCGTTGAGGCCGTCGCCGCTCTCGCCGATTTTGTCGGTGGTTGCCCGGTGATCGCACATAACGCCACGTTCGACCGCTCGTTTATCGAGTCGGTCAAAGGCGGCGTCAACGTGAGCGATATTTGGATCGATTCGCTGGCGCTGTCGCGAATCGCGCTTCCGCGCCTGGCCTCGCACAAGCTGTCTTTTATGGCCGATCTGTTTGGCTGTGACTCGGTATCACACCGTGCCAATGCCGACGTCGACGCCCTGTGTGGCGTATGGCGCGTGTTGCTCGTGGCGCTCACCGACTTGCCCCAGGGCCTCATGGCGCGCCTAGCCGACATGCATCCGGATGTGCCTTGGTCCTATCGTCCTATCTTCTCATTCTTGGCAGGGCAGAACCCTGGTTCTATCTTCTCTCTCAGCGCCGCTCGTGCTGACGTTCTCAAGGCCGATCGCGCCGACGATCGGGTGGACGCCGACGAACTGCCGGTCCTCAAGATGCCGAGTCGTGAGGAGATTGAGGCAGACTATGCGCCAGGTGGCCTGGTCAATCGCATGTACCCCACCTACGAGCCGCGTGATGAGCAGATTGCGATGGCGCTCGAGGTCCGCGATGCGCTGGTCACGGGCACTCATCGTGTAATTGAGGCGGGCACGGGCGTCGGCAAATCGATGGCCTATCTGGTGCCTTTTGCCGAGGCAGCACGCCGTAACAACATCACGGTTGGTATTGCGACCAAATCGAACAATCTCGCCGACCAGCTCATGTACCATGAGCTGCCAAAACTTGCCGAGCAACTGGACGGTGGTCTGTCATTTTGCGCTCTCAAGGGGTATGACCACTATCCGTGCCTGCGCAAGCTTGAGCGCATGAGCCGCGGCCAGGCCGAGATTACCACCAAGCGCGATCCGGCGGACACGCTCGCGGCGGTCGCGGTCATTATGGCGTACGTCTGCCAATCAGCCGATGGCGACCTCGACTCACTTGGCATTCGGTGGCGCAGCGTCAACCGCCCCGACTTTACGACGGCCTCGCGCGAGTGTGCTCGTCGCCTCTGCCCGTTTTTCCCTGATAAATGTTTGGTCCACGGCGCTCGCCGTCGTGCGGCGCATGCCGATGTGGTGGTCACCAACCATTCCCTGCTGTTCCGCAACGTTGCGGCCGAGGGCAGGATTTTGCCTCCGATTCGTCATTGGGTAATCGACGAGGCCCATTCCATCGAGCGCGAGGCGCGCCGCCAGTGGGCGCGCGTGGTGTCGGCGGACGAGTCACGCGTTCTGTTTGAGCGCCTGGGTGGCTCGAGCACCGGCGCGCTAAGCCAGGTTTCCCGTGATTTGGCAACCTCCGAGGGCTCTACGCTCTATCTGGGCCTTACTGCCAAGGCGACGTCGACGGTTGCGCGCGCGAGCATGGCAATCGCCGACGTGTTCGATGGCGTTCGCGAGCTCGGCCGCCGTGCCCGTGGGGGTTATGACAATGCCAATCTATGGATTGGCCCCGAACTGCGCGAATCTGACGACTGGCATGATTTCTTACAGTCGGCCTACGCTGCCATCGACGCGTTGGAACAGGCTGACAAGAGCGTCGACGCGCTGGTGCAAGCCGTCGCCGCCGACAAGCCCGAGGTTGTTGTCGACCTGGGTGATATCTCGCGCCGCTTGCACGAGCTGGCCGAGAACCTCAAACTCATCATTGACGGCACCGATGAACACTACGTGTATTCGCTGCAGGTCAATCGCAGGTTGCGTGCCGGCGGAGAGTCAATGACCGCAGAGCGCATCGACATTGGCGAGGCCTTGGCAACCGAGTGGCTGCCCGAGGTTCACACGGCTATCTTTGCCTCGGCGACCATGACGGTGTCCAAAAGCTTTGAACACTTTAACCACGCGGTCGGCCTCGATCGCATCGGTGCTTCAACATCCTCATCGTTGCACTTGGACTCGAGCTACGACTTCGATTCGAACATGGCTGTAGTCGTTGCGGGTGATATCCCCGATCCGCGCGATCGTGAGAGCTATCTTACGGCGCTCGAGCGCGTGCTGGTCGACGCCCATCTTGCCATGGGCGGATCGGTGCTCACACTGTTCACCAATCGGCGCGACATGGAAGACCTGTACGCCCGCGTTGAGCCCAAGATGGCCCGTGCGGGTCTGGAACTCAACTGCCAGCAGCGCAACTCATCTCCTCGTCGCCTACGCGACCGGTTTATCAACGAGCCAACCTCGTCGCTTTTTGCGCTTAAGGCCTTCTGGGAGGGATTCGACGCCAGCGGCGAGACGCTGCGCTGCGTCATCATTCCCAAGCTGCCGTTCTCGAGCCCCACGGACCCGCTCTCGTGCGAGCGCAACCTGCGTGAAGACCGCGCTTGGGCGCGCTATTCGCTGCCCGAGGCGGTGCTCGAGGTCAAGCAGGCGGCCGGCCGCCTTATCCGCTCGTCGACCGATTGCGGCGTGCTGATTCTGGCCGACCCGCGCCTGGTGACGAAGGGCTACGGAAAGAAGTTCTTAACGTCGCTGCCCACGAGCTCCTACCAGCGCATCGAATCGGCACAGATTGGGCACTATCTGCAACTGTGGCGTGCACGCCACGAGCGGCGGCGCTAAAGCGGACAGACGAGGGTTTTTGCCATATCGCACAGACGCTTTGACAGGGCGGGGTCATCCAAGATGCGGATGGCTCCGCCCGCTGCGATTACCTGGCTCAGTAGCCAACGCTCGGAGCCGTAATGCACGGTTACCGTTGCCATGTCTGCCCCGCTGCGCTCGATTAGGGTGATGCCGGCCCAGTCCAGATGCTCCGCCATATCGAATGGCATCAAGAGCTTTGCGCTACGCTGCGTCCGAGCAAGGGAATCGTGGAGGGATGTGACGTCCGGTGCATGAGGCACGACGGAGTCTTCCGTCAAGGCGAGTCCCTCGATTTTATCCATGCGATAGGTGCGCTGCTCATCGACCGCGATGTCCCAGGCAATCAGGTATGTTTGGTCGCCGTTTGCCGTAATGCGCAAGGGGTCGACCAGACGCTCACGTGGCCGTGCATCGTCCATCGAGCGATACGAGATGCGGCAGCGAACACCGTCCTGAATGGCGCAGCTCAGCTGCTGCCAGTGCGACCCGTGGTTGACGGTGTCAAAGACGCGCTGGTTATAGCCGAGCTCTTCGGGTAGAAGGGCATGTCGAATCCGAGCTGCCGTATGCGGCTCGATCCCCAACGATTCAAGTTCATGGTTGAGCACAGCGCCCTCGGCGGCACTCAAGCGCAGCGGTAGCACACGCCCGGCGTCACCGGTGAGGACCACACGCTCGCCGCGGCATTCGCAGATGATGCGCGCGCCCGATTCTCGGTCCGCGAGCGTCGAGACGATCTCGAGAATCTCGTCGAGCGATACCCCCGTGATGTCAAAGCGACTGCAAATCTCGGTTCGTGTCATGCCGCTCTCGCCGGCGGCGTAGAGGGCCTCCATGATGTCGATGGCGCGCGAGAGTCTCTGCTCGCTGGTGAGTTTACGCACGGGCATACTCGTGCACCGTCCTTTCAATGAGGTGGTTCCACGCCTGTTTGAGCGATTTGGGGGCCACGGGCCTCATGCCGTCCATGGCGTGGGCCATGCAAAATGAGGCGCCGGCTTCAAGATCGCGCACGTCAACGGTCCAGGTCCATCCCACATCGGTGTGTACGAGCTCACCTCGCCCACGCGTGAGACCGTTGATCATATCGATCTGCGTCTGAGGGGCGAATGAGAACGTGGCTGCAACGGGCGGTCGGTCGGCAAAATCGAATTCAAAGAACAGGTAGTCGCTGAGGTTGAAGTCCGCGGGGATGACGTAGGCCTTCGAAGGACGCCAAGCGCGAACGATACGGTCGCAGCGGAATGTCCTGATGTCGTCGGTGACGTTGTCGAGGCCGCAGAAGTAAGCCACGCCCTCGCGCTCGAACATGCCGTAGACGCAGACGGTACGTTCTCTCTGCTCGCCGCGTCCGTTCTGATATAAAAATCGCAGCGCGCATCGCTCGGCAAAGGCGCTCCAAACCGCATCGACGGTGGGAGAGCGGCTGATCGGCGCCTCGTCTACCGTCGTCCTGCCGGTGAGATAGGCAATCTTGGAGCGAATATCGGCAAGCGGTGCGGCAAAAGTGGATGAGCCGGCCGCTAGTGTCTGGTCGATGGCGTTGAGCAGGATATCGGCGTCGTCTGCGGTAATGAGGCCGCCTGCCGCAAACGTGTGCTCGCGGTCGATTGTCCACGAGCTTTCCTCGGTCTCCTGCGCGCCGGTGGGGCGAACCTCCTTGATTAAGATGCCGCGTTCGAGCAGCTTGTCACGATCGCGTCGAAACTTGCGCTTATCCGAGTCGATATTGCCCGAGCCATATCCCAGGTCAGAATCCAAGACGATCTGCTCGGTCGTCAGCGGTTCGGGGGAGCTATTGAGCACAAAGAAAAGATTGAGGATGCGCTGAGCCGTTTTATCGAAACTGGGCTCCGAATTTCCCTTTTTAATTGTCTCGGTCGTGTCGCTTGCCGTCATAGAGTCCTCGCATGAGAAGGTGGTTTGCTGCCATGATTTTAGTCCGATATGGAGATTAGGCTATATCCTTGTCCGCTCGGGGCGTTAAGATGGCCCGAATTCGGTCGTTTGCGCTCGCTCGGGGTATACTTTCGACTATATACGGTTCTAATGTGCATGCATTGGGCCTATTTGTCGGATTATGGATGTGGAGCGCACATGGCGAACACCCAGAACTATATTAACCACCTGCTGCAGAACACCGGCATTACGCCGGCATGCAGCGAAGAAGAGCGCTTGGCTGCCGAAGATATCGCTCAGATCTTCCGCAACCACGGCTTTGACCCCGAGGTTCAGGAGTTCAATGCCCCGGCGCCCAGTAGGTTGGCATTTGCCGTTACCGGTATTCTTGCGTTTGCCGGCGCCCTGCTGATGGGCATCGGCGGCGGTATCGGCTTGGTCGGCACCTTGCTGGCCATTGTCGGCGCCGTTCTTTACGTGCTCGAGCGCACGGGCCACCCCGTGGTTTCGCGCCTGGGCAAGACGGGCGTGAGCCAAAATGTCATCGCCTACCACAAGGCCTCGGGCCCGCTCGCGTCCCCGCGTAACCGCCCGGTGGTCGTTGTCGCACACTACGACTCTCCCCGTGCTGAGCTGCTCGCCCGCGAGCCTTATGCTTCGTATCGTGCACTCATCGCCAAGCTGTTGCCCGTTGCCACGGTTGCCCCCGCTGCCGTTGCCATCCTGCGTATTCTGCCGCTCCCCGGCGCGCTCAAGGTTCTGCTGTGGATTGTCGCGATCCTCGCTTCCCTCGTTGCACTCGCCAACGCGGTAAACATCATCTCTAACCGCCACATTCTTCCCTATACGTCCGGCGCGGTGTGCAACAAGTCTTCTGTCGCCGCTATGCTCGGCGTTATGGACAACGTTGCTCCCTTCCAGGGCGAAAACGAGTTTCCCGACGATGTTCCGTTCGATACCTATTTTGGGGAGCAGAAGCGTCGTGCCGAGGAAATGGCGCGCGCAGCGGCGGAATATGCCGCGGCCCAGCAGCAAAACGACTACGGCAACACCATCGAGTATGAAGAGCCTACCTACGCCGAGGACGAATTCGGTCAGCCGATTGCTCCCGACGCTCAGACCGAGCCCGAACAGGGCGAGGCTTTCGACGAGCAAATCGAGGGCTTTGAGGGTGCGTCTGCCGACGAGACGCTGATCGGCGCTATCGTGCCTGAGGATCAGAATCAGGCTGCCCAAGCCGAAGAGTTCAATGACGAGGTTCCCGCTGCCGAGCCGGCGGAGGAGTCTGCCGAGCCCGAGCCCAAGCTCTATCGCAACGCCGCCGGCAACATCCGCTTTGGTTCGGATGCCATCCGTGCGCTCGGAATGCTTCCCGAGTCCTGCACGCTCGATTACGAGGAGGGCGAGGAGCCAACGTTTGAGCCCGAGCCTGCCCCCGTCGTGGCTGCGCCTGCGCCCGTTGTCGCTGCGGATGATGAGTCTGCCGCGGTTACCGCTGCCGTTGCCGAGCCCGAGGCGGTGTCCGCGATCGATCCCGCGGCAGGACTGGACATTTTGGCTCCCACTGCGCCGGCGCGAGACGTTACGGACGAGTCTGACGACGATTACGTTGAACAGCCGAGGCGCGTGTCTTACGAGAGCGATACTGATTTCTCGGCCGAGATTCCCGCGGCAACGCCGCATGCCGACATTGCATCCGCGTTCTCGTCGATTGGCGCCAGCGCTTCCAACTTCTTTAAGGGTGCGTTTGCAAAGGGCAAGAAATTTGTCGACGATTTCGAGGAGAAGCGCGCTGCCGCACGCGAGGCTGCCGAGCAGGAGGCTATCGCTCAGCAGCAGGCAGCCGAGGCGGCACGTGAGCTCGCGGCGCAAGAGTTCGAGCAGAACGAGGCTATGCAGTCCGCGCCCGTCGAAGCCGCCGAAGCTACAACGTCCTTTGAGTCCCAGCAACCGGCGTCCGCGGATGTTGTTGAAGCGACGACGTCTTTCGAGGCTCAGCAGCACGTCGATAGCACCATGTCGTTTGATGCCGCGCAGTTCGATTCCACGATAACGTTTGAAAAACAGGGCACCGCGATTGCCGAGCCCCTTCCTGTTTCCGATGAGCAGGGCGACGCGGCAGACGATGACGAGCCTGTTGATGCTGCCGAAATCCAAGATGCCGCCGAGGACGAGCCCGTCGAGGCCAACTCTGACGAAGAGCAATACGCGGCAGCCGAGCAAGATGATTCGACCGAGGTCGAGCAGGAGGAAGTGCCTGCGGTTTCCGAGACTCCCGAGACGGATGAGTCGAGGCCTTATTCCACGCAGATTTTCACCATGCCGACCCCGAGTGGTTCCGGTGCCACGGTTGCCAATGTCGCTCCCACCCAGGACGAAACGGTCGATTCCCTTATGGCCCAGATTTCCTCCCAGGCATCACCGCGCCCGCAGATGAATGTTCCCGATCCGGCGTCGGCACCGTCGCCTGCACCTTCCTCGTCTCCGCTGGCTTCGGTCCCCGATCCGTCGCTGCCGTCTATGAAGCAGGCAAACGTTGCGTCTCGCACGTCGCTGTTCGACCTTCCCGACCCCTCCGCACAGGTCAATGATCCCTTTGCTACTGCCCAGGGCCCCGAACCCACATCGGCACCCGTTGCGCCTCCTATGCCCGTTGCGTCGGGCGCACAGCCGATCGAGACCATTTCGGCTCCCGCCCCGGCGGCACCCAAGTCTCGTAAGCGCGGCCTGGGTGGTCTGTTCGGCCGTAAAAAGAAAAACGAGCAGGACAGCATGAGTGACTGGCTGGGCGTCGAAGACGATTACGATGCCAAGAAGTCCGGTCGCGGTATCGGTTCGTGGGATAACTTCGAGGACGATAACGATGGCTGGAAGGGTGGCGCTACGTCTTCCGATGGCGCTTCTTCCGAAGATATGCTCTCGGCTGTCGCCTCTATGGGCGATGATGAGCTGCTCGGTCACGATATCTGGTTTGTGGCAACGGGCGCCTCGGATTGTGATGGCGCTGGCATGAAGGCCTTCTTGGCTTCGCATCGCGATAAGCTCCGCGGCGTATTCTTTATCAATCTTGAATCCGTCGGCGCCGGTAGGCTTTCGGTGGTGACGGTCGAGGGCGAACAACAACTGCTCAAGGGCGATCGCCGCATCATGAACCTGGTCAGCAAGGTCTGCAAGTCGTTCCATGTCGATTGTGGCGCGCTCGAGATGCCCTATGCCAAGACCGATGCCTATGCTGCGCTCGAGGCGAGCCGCCGAGCCCTTACCATCGCCGGCGTGGACGGCACGCGTCTGGCTTGCGCTCGTACCGAGGACGACCTGCCCCACAATGTCAACCCGACGAACATTGCTACGGTATCCGAGGTCGTGACCGAGGTTATCCGCCGTTCGTAGACGGAGCTCTAAGGAGTCAACGTGTTTTCGTATATTAAGCGCCATTGGCCTGTCTACGTGATTTTGACCTTGATTGCCATTGCGTTAGGATTTGGGGCTGCCTACATCGTGGGTGCAAAGGGCTCGACCCCCGCCTCCGCAATCAGCGAAGAGGTGGAGCAAGAACAGAGTACGGGTGCCGATGGGATTCCTGAGTCCGAGCAGGCAATCGTTGATGGTGGATCTTCGTCTGCAGAGTAGATGCGGCGATTTAAATGATTGAAAGCGGGCGAGCCAGGGGACTGGCTCGCC
>USIL01000021.1:0-10814 GCA_900554655.1 uncultured Collinsella sp. | reverse complement strand
GTTGGACTCGGGGTGCATCTGGCGCAGGCGCTTGATGACCGCCTTGCCCACAACGTGATTGGGCAGGCAAGCAAATGGCTGAGCGGCTACTAGACAATCTAGAGTTCGACACTAAACAGCAAGAGCGCTATTCAATTCAGCTAAGAGACAAGGGGACGCTTGATGCCGTGAAGCAGACTTCTAGAGAGATAGACAAAATACACTTTAAGCTAAGCGAAGAAATACGTAGCAAGTGGGATGAACCCATCAGTAATGAAAAACTTGAAAACGCCCTGTACTTAGATGCAATACAAGATGAACTTCCAGACATTAAGAAAAAGATACCGATAGAATTGAAGTGCGGTTAAAAATGACTACATGTCTGTAGTTGGTCTAGGCATTTGTTAAAGCGTAAATATATTTAAGTAAATATTCAATCGAATTCTGTTGTTCGGACTATCGGCAAGTACGTTTATCATTTTCTTGCCCTTCGACAAGAATCTTTCTTCGCTTCATTGATTAGAGATTTACGACCTTTACTGTTCTCTTAATTCTGAAACAAGTCTATTATTTGCTGAAAGGATTAGTCGTTTTGCTTGAAAGGTAGCACTATGGCAGACGCAAGGAAAAAGAAACCCAATAAGCCCTCAATTAAATATCAGGCTAAGATTCATAAGGCCTATTCTGAGCTTATTGATAAAGAGGCCAAGGCAGAAGCTATTGAGGCTCTTGAAGGTCTTAAAAAATCTTACCCTAATGTTCAGCTTGCTTTTAAGCCCAGTCCTTTGGCTGAAGTGCTAACCAAGACAAATCGTGAAATTTGCAAGGCACTGTTTGTTGACTCTGAAGAATCTAACGCCTTTAGTTTCGACAAACCGCGCTCAAAGACGGTTGAGCAGACCGTTAGGGCAAATCTGACGGCTTATAACAATGCTAAGACTGCCCTTGATGAAGAGGCATTTGCTGATTACAAGTACGTCTACCAAACTATCGTAGATGCCTACGAAGTCTATTTCTCCATTGCCGCAGAAAGTGCGCTGAGGGAGTACTTTACGGACTACGCTGATTTTGCAGACAACTTCACCAAAGAGGAAGAGAAGAAACAGGCCGAAAGGGTTGCGAAGAAGCGCAAGACAGAGGAAGAGAACAAGCGGGCCAAGGATGCGGAGAAGTAGCGTAAGGCTCTTCGACTGAATTTATAGGGCAATGCAGCCCTGTATTATGGGGGTGCGGGAAACCGCATCCCTTTCTTTTTGTAGAAGTTCATTTGAACTTTTTTCTACAAAACGTTTCTACTGTTTATGTATCCGATAGCAATTATGCAGGTCAGAAAGGTAAAATAGGAAAATGGCAGAGTTCATCTACCAGATGTATCAGGCTCGCAAGGCCCATGGCGACAAGGTAATCCTTGACGACGTGACCCTGAGCTTCTACCCCGGTGCCAAGATCGGCGTCGTGGGCCCCAACGGTATGGGCAAGTCGACCCTGCTCAAGATCATGGCCGGCATCGAGGAGGTCTCCAACGGCGATGCCAGGCTCACTCCCGGCTACACCGTGGGTATCCTGCAGCAGGAGCCGCCGCTCGATGACGACAAGACCGTCATCGAGAACGTGCGCATGGCATTTGGCGACATGATCGCCAAGATCGATCGCTTCAACAAGATCGGCGAGGAGATGTGCGACCCGGATTGCGACATGGACGCCCTCATGGCCGAGATGGGAAAGCTCCAGGACGAGATCGACGCCGCCGACGGCTGGGATATCGATTCTAAGCTCGGCCAGGCCATGGACGCCCTGCAGCTGCCCGATTCCGACATGCCGGTCAACGTACTTTCCGGCGGCGAGCGCCGTCGCGTGGCCCTGTGCAAGCTGCTGCTCGAAGCTCCCGACCTGCTGCTGCTCGACGAGCCCACGAACCACCTAGACGCCGAGTCGATCCTGTGGCTCGAGCACTTCCTGCACAACTACCAGGGCGCGGTGCTTGCCGTCACGCACGATCGCTACTTCTTGGATAACGTTGCCGAGTGGATCTGCGAGGTCGACCGCGGTCACCTTTATCCCTACAAGGGCAACTACTCCACGTATCTGGAGACCAAGGCCGCGCGTATCGAGGCACAGGGTAACCGCGATGCCAAGCTCGCCAAGCGCATGGAGGCCGAGCTCGAGTGGGTGCGCAGCTCGCCCAAGGCTCGCCAGGCAAAGAACAAGGCCCGTCTGGCTCGCTACGAGGAGATGGAGGCCGAGGCCCGCGCAAGTCAGAAGCTCGACTGGACCGACATCCGCATCCCCGTGGGCCCGCGTCTGGGCAACAAGGTGCTCGAGGCCCATCACCTGCACAAGGAGTTCGATGGCCGTGTGCTCATCGATGATCTTTCATTCACCCTGCCGCGCAACGGCATCGTGGGTGTCATCGGCCCCAACGGTGTCGGTAAGACCACGCTGTTCAAGACGATTGTGGGTCTGGAGCCGCTGACTTCGGGCGAGCTCGAGGTGGGCGAGACCGTTAAGATTTCTTACGTCGACCAGAACCGCTCCGGCATCGACCCCGATAAGAACCTGTGGGAGGTCGTCTCGGATGGCCTGGACCACATGATGGTCGGCGAGACTGAGGTTCCGAGCCGCGCTTATGTGGCGAGCTTTGGCTTTAAGGGCCAGGACCAGCAGAAGCGCGCTGGCGTACTTTCCGGTGGCGAGCGCAACCGTCTGAACCTGGCGCTCACGCTCAAGCAGGGCGGCAACCTGCTGCTCCTCGACGAGCCCACGAACGACCTCGACGTCGAGACGCTGTCCTCGCTCGAAGCGGCGCTGCTCGAGTTCCCGGGCTGCTCGGTGGTCATTAGCCACGACCGTATGTTTCTGGACCGCGTCGCCACGCACATTCTAGCGTGGGAGGGCACCGACGAGAATCCGGGCAACTGGTATTGGTTTGAGGGCAACTTCGAGGCCTATCAGGCCAACCGCATCGAGCGCCTGGGCGAGGACGCAGCCCAGCCGCATCGTATTCACCGTAAGCTGACGCGTGACTAGATCGTTACGCGGTTTTCCAAACCGCGTAACTGCTCGACGCGGCGCGGGTCGCAAGCACCCCATCTTGCCGTTCAAGCCGTCGCTCGCGTACCGAAGTACGCGTCGCTCCTCTTTCACGGCAACCTGGGGCACTTGCGGCCCGCTCGCTGTTGGTTACGCAACATCAACAAATAAAAACGGCTCAAATCCTGATTTGGATTTGAGCCGTTTGTCGTTACTGCTCGGGTTCTTCGACTTTATCGATGGCCCAGGTGGCTCCGAGACCGCCGGTGGTGTTGCGGCGGATGCGCACGGTGACTTCGTGGCGCTCGCCGGTCTGCGTGTAGCGCAGGGGGAAGCTTGCGCGGTTTCGCGCGGCCTCGATGGTACCGCGCTCGCGGGCGATCCAGTAGTACTCGCCGACAATGCCGAGCGTGTCGGCGCCGTAGGGGAGATAGGTCGACAGCTGGTGCAGAAGCGGGCCGGGGCAGAAGACTTCAGTTGCGAAATCGATGGGGAAGTCCTCGGGGATGGTCGGTGCTGCGGGTGCGGGGGTCGGTACCATCGCCGGTGCGAAGGCCTGCTCATTGACGGGCGTCACCTCGACGACGGGCACTGATTCGGTGCCCACCTTTGGCATCGCCGCGGAATCTGCAGACTCGACGATAGCGGGTGCGTTTGCGGTCGCGGTGTCGAGCTCAACCTGCGTCGCGCTCTCATTCTCGACGCTCGACTTTGCTTCGATGGGCGTGGATGCCATGGTGGTGATGCCGGCATTGGCATTCTCGGGGTCATAGACGACCGTGAGCGAGATGGCGGGCTGCGGCGTCTCGGGTTCCGGCGCCGACTCGGTAGCGTCTTGATCTGTGGGCTCGTCGGACTGATCGTCCTCGGCCTCGTCGCCAAAGACATCGCTGTTTTGGAACGCAGGCGGCTCGGGTTGGTCAGCGGCTTCTTCGGTTGTCGACTTGGGCGCTTCGTTGAGCTCCACAGTGGCTTCCTGCTCGGATATGACTTTGGGATCGGTCGTGGCGGCGATTTCGGTTTCGGCTTCTGCCGTTACCTCAATAGCGACTTCGATCTCTGTCTCGGGCTCGGGTTCCGGCGCGGCTTCAACCATGGCTTCGGGCTCGGGACGCTTAACGTGCTTGGGGCGCACGGCCTTGAGGTCCTTCTCGCCGCGTTTTTTCTTTTTGTAGGACTGCTTGGCGCCCTTGGCGGTCTTGGGCTTGTCCTCGCCCTTGGCAAGCGCAGCATCCCAGGCCTCGTTGGCGATGACCGTGGCATACAGGCGGCCGCCTTTAAAGACGGTCAGCTTAATGCAGTCGTCGAGTTCCTCGAGCAACTCGCGCGTGGACTCGAAGCCCAGGTCATAAGCGGTCATGTCGCCAGCGGCGAGCGCCTCCTCGACCTGCGTCATAAACGTTTGCTTGCCACATCCAATCGCATCGCGCAGCAGGCGATACAGATAGATGTGGTTGCCCAGCGAAAGCGTGGGCCTAATTATTGTCTTGCTCATGGCAAATCTCCTCTTTACACATGTAAAGCATCTTACCATCGCATGGCGTTCGCCATGGCGGCGCCCAAGGCAAACGGGCGCGAACCGCTTTCGATTCGCGCCCGTTGTACAGGTCGGTTATCTATGAGAGGCAAACGTGCTTAGTTGCCCGATGCCGTGCCTTGGCTCGAGTTGTCAGATGCCGTGCCGGAAGCGGTTCCGCTCGAGCTGTTGGTGTTGTTACTGTCTGCCGTGCCCGTTCCCGACGTGGTGTCGCTCGTCTGGCCTCCCGTGTTCGGCTGTGAACCGTCAGTCGTTTGGCTTGAGTCGGTCGTGCCGGACGGCGTGCCACTGTTGGCCATAGAGGAATCGGTGCCCTGCGATTGGTTTTGGGTGTTCGAGGACGAATTGGCAGAGGTAGGACTGTCTTGCGTGTCGTCCGTCTGTGCCTGCTGATCCTGCGACTGGGTGTCGCCATTTGCATCGCTCTCGGTCGTGCGCGACGACAGGATTGGCTCGGGACGCTCGCCCAGACCCTCACCGGCAGTGGTGATAAGGATGGCGCCGGCGCAGGCGATGACCGCGACGATGGCGATGGCGATCGAGAAGACGATGACCTTCTTTTGTGTCTGGCTGCGCTCTGCCGCCGCCTTGGCGCGCAGGCTGTTGGGGGCGACGCGCGCCGTGGTCGCGCGTCCCGCAACCTGGCGCATCTCCTGCGTGGTCGCGGCGCCACCTAGGTGCTCCTCGACATCGGGCTCAACGGGCTCGTAGGCGCCGGCAGGGTAGTCGACAGCGGCATGCGTGCCCTTGATTGCTTCGGCGCTGGCGGAGATAAAGTGGCGATAGACCTGCGAGGACACAACGGTGATGACCGAGCTCACGGCGGCGCCAATTACTGAACCCGCGATACCAATCTTGGAGGCAAGTGCGACGCTCGTGGCGGCAGCTGCGGCGCCGGCGATGATCTGGGGAATGGAAATGTCGTCGAACAGGCCCTTTTTGGGCGCGATGGCCATGGTCTGTCCAATGGAATGGTTCTCGTGTACGCCGTTGTTGAGCGATGCCGGCGTCATGACGCGCGTGCGCGGCGCGTCGGTGTACTTGGTTGTCATACGGGGTCCTCCCGGTGTAAATCTGCTTCGTTTCGTGTAGCCATCAGGGTACCCACCAGATGTGAATCGTACGTGACATTTAACAGATACCATCAACTCATCAATTGCTCACCAAGTTGGTGGGATGCGGTTCCACCCGGCGGTTGAACTACAATAGGGCTTGCTAATTGTGTTGAATAGCGTTTACGCACGGGAGCATTCTTATGAATCTTCACCTTTCTCAGTCTGATGGCTTTTTGCGTGTGGCGGCGGCCTCGCCGCGGATTCGCGTGGCCGATGTCGAGGGCAATGCCGAGGTTGCGCTGGCGGCTGTTCGCGATGCTGCCGGGCGTGGCGTTCGCGCGCTGGTACTGCCCGAGCTTAACCTGACCGGCTATACCGCGGCCGATCTGTTCCATAACCGCACGCTGCTGCATGCCTGCGAGGCTGCTCTGGTGCATATCCTCGATGAGACTCGTGAGCTGCCGATTGTCTTTACCGTTGGCTTGCCCGTTGCGGTGGCTGAAAACATCTACAACTGCGCCGCCGTGTGCTGTGCGGGTGAGCTTTTGGGTCTTACGGCTAAGAAGTATCTGCCCAACTATGGCGAGTTCTATGAGCGTCGCTGGTTTGCTCCGTCGCCTGCGGATCCCGTGTGGGTTGAATTTGCCGGTCAGGGTCCGGTTCCGCTGGGTTCGGGGCTTGTCTACCGCTGCTGTGATGAGGGTGCCGAGGATATGGTGCTGGGCGTTGAAGTCTGCGAGGACCTGTGGGTGCCGGCACCCCCTTCGACCGAGATGGCGCTTGCCGGCGCTACGGTGATCCTTAATCCCTCTGCTTCCGACGAGATCATCGGCAAGGCAGACTATCGCCGCAGCCTTATCTCTAACCAAAGCGCACGCCTGTACTGCGCCTATGCCTATGCGGATGCGAGCGAGGGCGAGTCCACGACCGATATGGTCTTTGCGGGCGAGAACCTTATCTACGAAAATGGCTCCAAGCTCGCCGCCACCAAACTGCTTACCTGCGATATGGCCGTCGCCGATATCGATCTTGACCGTCTGGTTGCCGAGCGCCGCCGCTCGACGACGTGGGCGCGCGCGGACGATGCGCCGGAGGCCACGACCGTTGAGTTCTCTTTTGAGAGCACACTCTCCGAGGCTCCCGTCCTGCGCAACGCCTGCGACATCGACCGTGTCTTCCCCCGTGCGCCCTTTGTGCCGGCCGACCATGGCGACCTGGCCGAGCGTTGCGAGACCATCCTCGACCTGCAGACCGCCGGCCTCAAGACCCGCCTTGCCCATACGGGTACCAAGGCGGCCGTCATCGGTCTTTCGGGCGGCCTGGACTCCACGTTGGCACTGCTTGTGACCGTGCGCGCCTTTGATGCGCTGGGGCTGCCGCGCACCGGTATCACGGCCGTGTCCATGCCCGGCTTTGGCACGACGCATCGCACCAAGTCGAATGCCGAGTCGCTCGCCCGCGACCTGGGTGTGAGCTTCCGCGAGGTTTCGATCCACGCGGCCGTGGAGCAGCACTTCAAGGACATTGAGCACGATCCTGCCGTGCAGGACGTGACTTACGAGAACAGCCAGGCGCGCGAGCGTACGCAGATTCTGATGGATCTGGCCAACCAGGCTGGCGGTTTTGTCATCGGTACGGGCGATCTGTCGGAGCTGGCGCTCGGCTGGGCTACCTATAACGGAGACCACATGAGCATGTATGCCGTCAATGCGAGCGTGCCCAAGACGCTTGTGCGCCATCTGGTGCGCTATGCGGCTGATGTCTTTGGCGGGCGTATTGCCGAGGTCTTGCTCGATATCCTCGATACGCCGGTATCTCCCGAGCTTCTGCCGCCCACGGGCGACGGCGAGATTGCGCAGAAGACTGAGGATTTGGTGGGCCCGTACGAGTTGCACGACTACTTCCTCTACTACCTGCTGCGTTTTGGCTTTGAGCCGGGCAAGATCTACCGCATGGCGCTCAAGAGTTTCGAGGGTGTCTACGACGCCAAGACCGTCCACACGTGGCTGCGTACGTTCTATCGTCGCTTCTTTGCCCAGCAGTTCAAGCGCAGCTGCCTGCCCGATGGTCCCAAGGTGGGCTCGGTGACGCTCAGCCCGCGCGGCGATTGGCGTATGCCGAGTGACGCCAGTTCGCGTTTGTGGCTTGCGCAGATCGACGCGCTCAATCCAATTGACTAAGGTTGGCTAAATTGAACCAATGCGGGGGTTGCAAGCGTTACACTTTTGCAATCTGATGGCCCGTATCGCGCGGCGCTCTTGTCGGAGCGCCGCGTTTTTTATATCGAAAGGTGGCACCATGCAGGCATCGCAGCGTCTCGACCGCTTTGGCGCGGAGGTCTTCGCTTCGCTCAACAACAAGCTTCTCGCGCTGAAGGCTCAGGGCAAGACCATTTACAACATGAGCGTGGGCACGCCCGACTTTAAGCCGTACGACCATGTGGTCGAGGCGCTCACGCAAGCAGCCCAAGATCCCGAGATGTGGAAGTATGCCCTGCGCGACCTGCCCGAACTCAAGCAAGCCGTGTGCGATTACTATGAGCGCCGCTTTGGCGTTTCGGGCATTACGCCGTCCATGGTGCAGTCGTGCAACGGCACGCAGGAGGGCGTGGGCCATTTGGGCCTGGCCCTGCTCGATCCGGGTGACACCATTCTGGTTCCCGATCCGTGCTACCCGGTCTTTGAGGCGGGTGCCAAGATTGCCGATGCCAAGCTCGAGTACTATCCGCTGGTTGCCGAGCACAATTACCTGCCCTATGTGGCGGGTATCGATCCCGAGGTGGCCGATCGTGCCAAGTACATGATCGTGTCGCTGCCCGCGAACCCGGTGGGTTCGGTGGGCACGCCCGAGGTCTACGAGGAGATCATCGCTTTCGCCCGCGAGCACGACCTACTCATCGTCCATGACAACGCGTACTCCGACATCGTGTTTGACGGCGAGCCCGGCGGCAGCTTCTTGCAGTATCCCGGTGCGCTCGAGGTGGGCGTGGAGTTCTTCTCGCTTTCCAAGTCGTTTAACGTCACCGGTGCCCGCATCGGCTTTTTGGTCGGTCGCGAGGATGTGGTCTCGGCCTTTGCCAAGCTGCGCAGCCAGATCGACTTTGGCATGTTCTTCCCGATCCAGAAGGCCGCCATCGCGTGCCTTAATGGACCGCGCGATGAGGTCGAGGCGCAGCGTCTGAAGTACCAGGAGCGTCGCGATGCCCTGTGCGACGGTCTTGAGGGCCTGGGCTGGGAGCGTCCCAACGCGCATGGTTCTATGTTTGTGTGGGCCAAGCTTCCCGGTGGTCGCACCGATTCCATGGCGTTTTGCGAGGAGCTCATGGAGAAGGCCGGCGTTGTGGTGACGCCGGGCGCGAGCTTTGGCCCTTCGGGCGAGGGGCACGTGCGTATGGCACTGGTCCTGCCGCCCGATCAGATCGCTTTGGCTGTCGAGGCCATTCGCGAGGCGGGCCTGTATTAGAAAGTTGTCTCGGCTCGTCAATAGCTCGAAACCGATTTCGTGCAGTTATTTTACGAATCCTGCAAATAATTTCGGTAAACGGTCGATATTTGGTTGCGAATAGGAGCATAATCAAAGTCCCGATTGGATGTATTGGGATTACGGCAAGCCGCTCGGGTCGTTCCCGGGCGGCTTGTTTGTGGAGAGAGATAGGAGTTTCTAATGGTTAACGAGAAGAAGGTCGCTATTGTCGGCTGCGGTTTCGTCGGTTCGTCGTCGGCGTTCGCGTTGATGCAGAGCGGTCTGTTCTCCGAGATGGTCCTCATCGACGTGGACAAGAACCGTGCCGAGGGTGAGGCCCTGGATATCGCGCACGGCATGACGTTTGCCGAGCCGATGAAGATCTACGCCGGCGATTATTCCGATGTCGCCGACGCCGCCATGATCGTCGTCACTGCTGGCGCTGCCCAGAAGCCCGGTGAGACCCGCCTGGACCTGGTCAATAAGAACGTCAGCATCTTTAAGTCCATTATTCCCGAGATTAAGAAGTCTGGCTTCGACGGCATTCTGCTCATCGTCTCCAACCCGGTCGACGTTCTGACATACGCCGCCATCAAGATGTCCGGTCTGCCCGAGGGCCATGTCATCGGCTCCGGCACCGTGCTCGACACCGGCCGTCTGCAGCAGATGCTCGGCGCTCACGTCGAGGTTGACCCGCGTGACGTTCAGGCCTATGTCATGGGCGAGCACGGTGACTCCGAGTTTGTCGCTTGGTCCAGCGCTCAGGTTGCCGGCGTGCCGCTGAACACCTTCTGCGAGCTTCACGGCCACCTGGAGCATGAGGCCGCCGAGAAGCGCATCGCCGAGGACGTCAAGAACTCCGCCTACACCATCATCGAGAAGAAGCACGCCACCTACTACGGTGTCGCTATGGCCGTCAAGCGCATCTGCACTGCCGTCATGCGCGATGAGCAGACCGTTCTGCCTGTCTCCTCACTCATGGTGGGCGAGTACGGCCTGTCCGATCTGGCCATCTCCATGCCGACCGTCGTTGGCCGCGACGGCGTTGTCTGCCGCGTCCCCGTGCCGCTGAACGATGACGAGCAGCATGAGCTCACCGTCTCTGCAAAGGCCCTTAAGGACATCATCGACAGCGTCGACTTCTCCTGCTAAATCAAGCTCGCTAGAGCGAAAAGCTACAATGAAGGCGTCCGGGTCCACACGGCCCGGGCGCCTTTTTGGTGCAAAGTAACCTGATCCCAATACTCCATCCCGATGCGCCATAGTTGATGGGAGGGCCATGTCGGATTCGCCTAATTTTTTGTCCTATGCCCAGACGGCGTTTGATCCGTTTGAGGAGCGGCCGTTCTGCGCGGTGGACAGTCTGGTCTTTGCCTGGTTGTCGTATTTGCGCCTGCCGCAGGACATGCCAGAGCTTGAGGGCTGGCAGGGGCTTGATGTGCGCGAGCTGCTGCGCGCCGAGTGTTACAAGTCCATGATTGGCGACCTGTGGAACCCGGAGGGTAGCCGCGCCCTGCTGGAGGCGGTGGCAGCAAATCCCAGATACCGCGGTGTGCACATTTGCGGCTATCGCGCCGTGAACGATGTTGCGATGACGGAGCAGTTTGCAGCCATGGCGTTCCGGTTTCCGGCGGGGGTTAGCTATCTTTCCTTCCGGGGGACCGACAGCACGATTGTGGGCTGGAAAGAGGACTTTAACATGGCGTTCCGGTGTCCTGTGCCGGCCCAGGAATCCGCGGCGCGTTATGTGG
>USIL01000020.1:0-11386 GCA_900554655.1 uncultured Collinsella sp. | reverse complement strand
ATAAGCAGAAGCGTGCTAACTACGACCGCTACGGCACTGGCGACGGCCCTGGTGGTTCGGGCTACGTCGATATCAACGATATTTTTGGTGGCATGGGCATGGACGACTTGTTCTCGTCGTTCTTTGGCGGCGGTGCCGGCGGTGGCGCCCGCAGCCGTCGTGAGCGTCGTCGTGGACGTGACATGGCCATCTCGCTTTCGGTGACGCTCGAGGAGGCGGCGCTCGGCTGCAAAAAGACGATCAGCTATGATCGCCTTGCTCCTTGCGAGGACTGCAATGGAACCGGTAGGGCAGAGGGCGCGCAGGAAAAGCAGTGCGGCCGCTGCCACGGTACGGGCTACGTCACGACGGTTCAGCGATCGTTTTTGGGACAGGTTCAGTCTTCCTCGCCTTGCCCCGACTGCCATGGCGAGGGCACGGTTATCGACCATCCCTGCGAGACCTGCGACGGTCAGGGCCGCACGCCTTCGCACGAAAAGATCGACATCGATATTCCCGCCGGTGTTTCGACCGGTCGCCAGCTGCGTGTGAGCGGCTTTGGCGAGGCCGGCCTTCGCGGCGAGCCTTCGGGTGACCTGATTGTCAACGTGCGCGTTGCCGACCATGAGCGCTTTAAGCGCAACGGTGACGACCTGTACCTGGTGAGCGATATCTCGATTGCGCAGGCTGCGCTCGGCTGCGAGATCGAGGTCGAGGGCATTATGCCCGACGAGGTCGTTAAGGTGACGGTTCCCGCCGGCGCCCAGTACGGCGACACCGTGAGCGTCAATAATTACGGCATGCCGCGCATTGGCGGTGGCGGTTCGCGTGGCCGCCTGATCGTGCAACTGCGCGTGGTCGTTCCCACCAATCTTTCCAATAAGCAACGCGAGCTGCTCCGTGCTTTTGCCGATGAGATGGGCGATGACGTCGCTTCCGGTAAGAAGTCGGTGACCGACCGTATCAAGAGTGCCCTCGACGATATCCTCGATTAAGGAGCCCGCGTGCTCGCACCCCATATTTCCGTCGTCAACCTCGGCTGCCGTGTCAACCGGGTTGAGTCTGACCGTATCACTGCCGATCTTATGCGCCTGGGCTTTGCTATGGTGGAGCCCCACGATGCCGATCTGATCGTCATTAACACCTGTGCCGTTACGGGCGAGGCCGAGGCCAAGACCCGTAAGGCCGTCCGTCATGCGCTGGCCCATCCAAACGAGCCTTATGTGCTCGTGACCGGTTGCGTGGTCAATTTGCATCCCGAGGAGCTGTTGGAGCTTTCGGATCGCGTGATCGCCGAGCCGTCCAAGATTGATGTCGCCGAACGTGTCTGCGAGGTGCTGGGCGTTGAGTCCGATAGCGTTCCCGCCTGCAGCGATGGTGACGTGGTTGATGCGCTCGGTCGTTCGCGGCTGGGCGTGAAGATCCAGGATGGCTGCAACCACCGCTGCACCTATTGCATCGTGTGCAAGGCCCGCGGTCCCGAGCGTTCCGTGCCCGTCGAGTCCGTTCTCGAACAGGTGCGTGAAGCCCAGGAGGCCGGCGTGCCCGAGGTGGTGCTGACCGGTGTGAACCTGGGTGCCTACGATGGCAAGAGCGCGACCGACGAGCATGTCGAAATCGATGAGCTGCTCGAGGCCATCATGGAGCGCACGACTATTGCGCATGTGCGCATTTCCTCGGTCGAACCCATGGATATCTCTGAGCGCCTGCTTAAGGTTATGGCGCGCTATCCGCAGCGTATCGCCCCATTTTTGCACCTGCCCGTGCAGTCCGGCTGCACGGCGACCCTGCATCGCATGGGTCGTCCCTATAGTGCCGAGGCCTTTGAGGACACGGTGCGCATGATTCGCGCCAACTTGCCCCAGGCGTCTCTTTCGTGCGATGTCATCGTCGGTTTTCCTGGTGAGACGGACGAGGAGTTCGAGGAGTCGCTGGCGCTGTGCCGCCGCGTGGGTTTCTCGCGTATGCACGTGTTCCGCTACAGCAAGCGTCCCGGTACCCTTGCTGCCGACATGCCCGACCAGGTGCCGCCCGAGGTTATGGCCGAGCGCAGCCGCCGTATGCGAGACGCGGCGCAGGAGCTCGCTATTGCCGATGCTCGTCGTCGCGTGGGCACTGTCGAGCGTGCCGTGCTTGAGTACGGTGACAATTTAACGCTCGGTTCGTTCCATCATGCCCGTCTTGACGATACCTGTGGACTTACAGCCCCGTGCCTGCTCGATGTTGCTATCATCGGAGTCGATGATTCCGGCTTGGTCCATGCGCGCAGGGAGGTCCATGGAAGCCTCGAAGATTAGACTTACCGTTCCCGAGGGAGTTGATCCCTCGCGTGTTTTGGGCGCCGGCGACGGCGTCCTTCGTGCGCTCGAGAGCTTGGTTCGCGCTCACGTGGTCGCCCGTGGCGATAGCATCTCCGTGAGCGGCGACCCGGATGAGGTCGAGCTCGTGGCTCGCTTTTTCGAACATGCTTTTCGCGAGGCGGCCGCCGGGCGCACGCTGTCTGCTGACGATGTCTCTCGCTGCCTGGCCGTCTTGCGCGACGGTGAGCACGAGGCTACGTCGCTTCGCGATGACGTGCTGCTTTCGTATCGCGGCCGCGTCATTCGCCCCAAGACGCTCGGGCAAAAGCGCTATGTGGATGTCATCCGCTCGCATACCATCACGTTTGGCCTGGGTCCTGCCGGTACCGGTAAGACCTATCTGGCCATGGCGCTCGCCGTTGCCGCACTCAAGCGCCATGAGGTGGGCCGTTTGATCTTGACGCGTCCGGTTGTCGAGGCGGGGGAGAACCTGGGCTTTTTGCCCGGCACCCTCGAGGAAAAGATCGATCCGTACATGCGCCCGCTCTACGATGCCCTTTTTGACATGATGGATCGTGAGCGCACCGATGAGCTTATGGAGCGCGGCGTGATCGAGATCGCCCCGCTTGCCTATATGCGCGGTCGTACGCTGAGCGATGCTTTCGTGGTGCTCGACGAGGCGCAAAATACCACGCCCGAGCAGATGAAGATGTTCCTGACACGCCTTGGATTCAACTCCAAGTTCGTGATTACCGGCGACCTCAGCCAGCGCGACCTGGTGGGTCGTCGTGGTGGCTTGGCGGATGTCGAGAAGATTTTGGGCCGTGTCGACGATGTGGCGTTTGCACACCTGGAGCGCGCCGATGTGGTGCGCCATGCCCTGGTGGGTCGTATCGTCGAGGCATACGATGCTTATGATGACGTGCGTGAGCAGCGCTCGCGCGACCGAAAGGAGTCCCGTTGAGTGTATTGATCAGCAACGATGCCGAGCTCGATACGCTGCTCGACGCGCAGGAAGTGGAGCACATCTGCGAGGTTGTGCTTGCCGCCGAGGGCGTTGAACGTGAAGTCGAGATTTCCCTTTCGTATGTCGACGAGGACGAGATGTACGAGCTCAACCACGAGTGGCGTGGCATCGACCGCACCACCGATGTGCTCTCGTTTGAATGCGACTCGGCCTTTGACGAGGATATTCCCGCTGACGAGACGCTCGAGCTCGGCGATATCATCTTGGCCCCGCAGGTCATTGCCCGTCAGGCCCCCGGCTTTGGCAATAGCCCTGCCGACGAGTGCCGCCTGATGCTCGTACACGGCATGCTGCATCTGCTGGGGTATGACCATATCGAGGACGAGGAGGCCGAGGTCATGGAGGCCCGCGAGGACGCTATCCTGCGCGATCTGGCGCTCGAGCGCGGCGAGGACCCCAAACTCGTTCACGTCGGCCCCATCACCAATCATGCCCACGACTAGGAGCCGTTTATGATTCCCGGATCGAACAAGGACCATCCGTCCTTTTTAAAGTCGTTCTCCTACGCCATGGAGGGCTTCGTCACCGCCGTCAAGACCGAGCGCAACATTAAGGTCATGCTCGTAGCGGGCGTGTGCACCGTCATTGCCGGCTGCATCGTGGGACTCGACATTGCCGAGTGGGCCACGATTATCATCTGTTGTGGCCTGGTGATTCACGGCGAGCTGTGCAACACCGCTATGGAGGCCATCGTCGACCTGGCGACCCAGGAGCTCCATCCGCTGGCCAAGCGTGCGAAGGACATCGCCGCCGCCTCTGTATACATTCTTTCCATCACCGCCGCGATTGTGGGCGTGCTGGTATTTGCCCACGCGCTCGGCTTTATTTAGAAAGGGATTCCCATGTCCGACAATATGCAGCCTATCGATGAGATTTTGGATGACGAGGCCGAGGAGTTCGACCCGTTTGAGGGCATGAGCGACGAGGAACTCGACGCCCTGTGCGACGAGGACGACAGCCTCGCGGGCTTTGGCGACGTTGAGCCCGGTTTTCGCAGTGGCTTCGTGGCCTTGGTCGGCCGCCCCAACGCCGGTAAGTCCTCGTTGTTCAACCGCATCCTGGGCGCCGACCGCTCTATCGTGTCCAACATCGCCGGCACGACGCGCGACGCCATCGACACCGTCGTGGAGCGCAACGGTAAGCACTACCGCATGGTCGATACCGCGGGCATCCGCAAGAAGAGCACTGTGTACGAGAACATCGAGTACTACTCCATGGTCCGCGGCCTGCGTGCCATCGACCGCGCCGACGTGGCGCTGCTCGTCGTCGATGCCTCCGTGGGCGTCACTGAGCAGGACCAGAAGGTCATGGGTCTTGCCATCGAGCGCGGCTGCGCCATCGTGGTGCTGCTCAACAAGTGGGATCTGCTCGACGACGACCGTAAGCGCGAGGCCTGCATGGAGACCATCGACCGCCGTCTGGGCGTTATGGCTCCCTGGGCCCAGTACCTGCGCATCTCTGCCCTGACCGGCCGCAGCGTCGAGAAGATCTGGGCAATGGTCGACGCCGCCGAAAAGACGCGCTCGCAAAAGATCAGCACCTCGCGCCTCAACACGTTCCTCACCGACCTGCGCGAGTTCGGTCACACCGTGGTGGACGGTAAGCGCCGCCTGCGCATGCACTACGTGACCCAGACGGGCGTCAACCCGCCGACGTTCACGTTCTTCGTCAACCACAGCGATCTGGTCAACGACACCTATCAGCGCTACATCGAGAACCGCATGCGCTCGACCTTCGACTTTGCCGGCACACCCATTCGACTCTTCTTTAGGAAGAAGGAGCAAAAGGATGCATAATCCGATTCTGCTGACCGCCATCTGCGCCGTGGTCTCGTTCTTTATCGGGGCGATTCCGTTTGGCCTGATCCTGGGCCGCGTGTTCAACCACACCGACATTCGCAAGGCGGGCTCCGGCAACATCGGCACCACCAACGCACTGCGCGTGGCCGGCCCCAAGGTGGCCGCACTCACGCTGCTGCTCGACTGCCTTAAGGGCGCCATCTGCGTCCTTATCGCGCGTCCGCTCATTGCGAGCGTGGGCTATGGCTTCCCCGTGAGCATTATGGCTCCCGGTGCCGCCGGCGACTGGATGCTCGGCGTCATTTGCCTGGCAGCGGTGTGGGGCCATATCTTCTCGCCCTACCTCAACTTCCATGGAGGCAAGGGTATCGCCGTGGGTCTGGGCGTTATCCTCGCCTGGTACTGGCCCATTGGTCTGTCGCTGCTGGGCATGTTTATCGTGGCCGTCGCCATCACCAAGTTTGTGTCGGTGGGCTCGCTTGCCGCGGCCATCGGTCTTCCCATCGCTGCCTGCGCGGTCTTTCCGTACAGCAGCCTCGGACTTAAGTTTTGCATGGCGCTGATCGGCATCACCGTGGTGTGGGCCCATCGTGCGAACATCAAAAAGCTCATGACGGGTAAGGAGTCCAAGCTCTCGTTTACCAAGCGCGTCACCGAGCCCGACGATAAGTAGGAGAGAGTCATGAATGTTGCGCTGATTGGCTCCGGCTCCTGGGGAACCGCCGTCGCGGGCCTTGCCGCCGCGCGGGCCGAGCGCGTGACCATGTGGGCCCACAGCGAGCAGACGGCCTCCGGCATTAACGGCGAGCACCGCAACCCCCGCTACCTTGTGGGCTACAAGCTGCCCGGCAACGTCGTCGCCACGACGGACCTGGCGCAGGCGCTCGACGGTGCCGAGGCCATCATCTTTGCCGTTCCTTCGACGCACCTTCGCAGCGTGTGCCACCAGGCCGCTCCCTTTATCGCCGCCGATACCCCGGCGCTCTGCCTCACAAAGGGCATTGAGCCCGAGTCCGGCCTGCTCATGAGCGAGGTCATCGCCAGCGAGATCGGCAACGAGTCGCGCGTGGCGGCGCTCTCGGGCCCCAACCATGCTGAGGAAATCTGCCGCGGCGGACTTTCTGCCGCCGTCATCGCAAGCAAAGATCCGCAGATAGGGGAGACCTTTAGGGAACTGCTCCTGTCCACGGCCTTCCGCATCTATCTGTCGCAAGACATGACCGGTGTCGAGGTCTGCGGCGCCATGAAAAACGTCATCGCCATCGTATGTGGCATCTCCGCCGGCACCGGTGCGGGCGACAATACGCTCGCCCTTATCATGACGCGCGGCCTGGCCGAGATCAGCCGTCTGGTGCATGCCCGCGGCGGGCAGGCTATGACCTGCATGGGGCTTGCCGGCATGGGCGACCTCATTGCCACCTGCACCTCGGAGCATTCGCGCAACCGCACCTTTGGCTACGAGTTCGCTCATGGCGTATCGCTCGACGAGTATCAGACGCGCACGCATATGGTGGTTGAGGGCGCCGTCGCGGCCCGCAGCGTCAGCGAGCTTGCCCGTTCACTGGGCGTAGACATTCCGCTCACCTTTGCCGTGGAGCAAACGCTCTACAACGGTGTTACTTTAGATAGGGCGCTCGAGATTCTTACCGATCGCGTCCCTTCTCAAGAGTTCTACGGACTCACCGACTAGCGCAGAAAGGCTTCTACCATGGGTTCCATCAAAATCGCTCCGTCAGTCCTTTCGGCCGACATGGCCAACCTCAAGGGCGAGCTCGACAAAATCGCCGGCGCCGACTACGTGCACTTCGACGTTATGGACGGTCACTTTACCGGCAACCTCACCTTTGGCGTTGACATCCTCAAGGCCGTCAAGCGCTCCACCGATGTACCGGTCGACGCGCACCTGATGGTGTCGAACCCCGACGAAACGGTCGATTGGTACGCCGACGCCGGTGCCGATATGATCACCGTGCACTACGAGGCCTCCACGCACCTGCACCGCACGCTCACGCATCTGCAGCAGCGCGGCGTCAAGGCCGGTGTGGTGCTCAACCCCGCCACCCCCGTGTGCGTTCTCGAGAGCATCATCGACGTCGTCGATATGGTGCTGCTGATGAGCGTGAACCCCGGCTTTGGCGGCCAGAGCTTTATCCCGGGCACTATCGCCAAACTGCACGAGCTCAAGGCCATGTGCGAGCGCCACGGCGTGTCGCCCATGATCGAGGTCGACGGCGGCATCTCTTCCAAGAACATTGCCGAGGTCGTCAAGGCCGGCGCCAACGTGCTCGTAGCCGGCTCAGCCGTATTTAAGTCCAAAGATCCCGCCGCTGAGGTTGCGCTGCTGCAGAAGCTGGGCAACGAGGCCGCACAGGAGGCATAAACCCTTATGACCGCAGGTCAAAACCGCATACCCGTGAATCTTGACTTCGCCGCCTCGACGCCTATGCGCGCCGAGGCGCTCCTTGCGCAGCGCGAGTACGACGACAGCGAGCTTGCCGGCGTCAACCCCAACTCGCTGCATTCGCTCGGCCGCAAGGCTGCCGCGCGTCTGGAGGTTGCACGTCGCGAGATCGCCCGCAGCTTTGGCGCGCGCGTCCGCCCGTCCGAGATTGTACTGACCAACGGCGGCACCGAAGCCAACCAGCTGGCACTGCTCGGTCTTGCCGAGGGCGCTCGTCAGCGCGATCGCAAGCGCGATCGTGTAATCGTTTCGGCCATCGAGCACGATTCGATTCTGGACAACCTGCCGTTGCTGCGTGCCGCCGGCTTTACCGTCGACCTGGTGCAGCCCTGCCGCATGGGCTACATTGAGCCTGCCACGCTTGTCGAGCTGCTAGGCGACGACGTGGCGCTCGTGAGCATCATGGTTGCCAACAACGAGACCGGCGTGGTGCAGCCCATCCGCGAGCTTGCCGCGGCCACGCATACCGTTGGCGCCCTGTTCCACACCGATGCCATCCAGGGGTATCTGCATATTCCGCTCGATGTCACCGAGCTGAGCGTCGACGCCATGTCCGTCGCAGCCCACAAGATTGGCGGTCCCGTGGCATCTGGCGCACTCTACCTTAAGAACCGCACGCCGCTGCGCCCGCGCATCTTTGGCGGCGGACAGGAGGCCGGTCGTCGTGCCGGCACGCAAGACCTGCGAACGCAGCTCGCCTTTGCCGCTGCCGCCTCGTCTCTGACGCCCCATGTGGCTCAGGAGCGCGCGAAGCTGCAAGCCCTTTCCGACAAGCTCTACGCCACGCTTACGGCCCACCAGCGCATTCACGCCACCATGGGCGACTACGCACAGGCCGATCGCCTGCCGGGCATGGTGTCGATCTACGTTGATGGCATGGACTCCGAGGAGCTCATCGTCAAGCTCGATGCCGCCGGCTTTGAGGTTTCGGCCGGCTCGGCGTGCTCGAGCGGCAGCATGGACCCGAGCCACGTGCTCAGCGCCATGGGCATTGGTCGCGAGCAGGCACTAGGTGCACTGCGCATTTCCTTTGACGACCGCGTGAATCCGGACGATCTGGACGAGTTTGCCCAGACGCTGCTCTCGATCGCAGGTGCCGCATGATCGTCGCCGAGCTCGAGCGCGCGCTACTGGCACGCTATCCCAAGACGGACACCGAGCCCTGGGACCACGTAGGACTCTCCGTTGGCGATCCGGCCGCGGAGATCACCGGCGTTGCCTGCGCACTCGATGCGACTGAGGCTAATGTTCGCCGCGCCCAAGAAGCAAGCGCCAACGTGCTGCTGACGCATCATCCCATATACATCAAGGCACCCGAGGCCTTTTGTCCGGCGGATGCCACACGTCCCCAATGCAGCGCGGCGCTCTACGAGGCAGCGCGTTGCGGCGTGAGCATCATATCGCTCCACACCAACCTGGACCGCTCGCACGAAGCCCGTGTCCGCCTGAGCAAGCTGCTGGGTGCTGCACCCGTAAGCTCACTGGAGCACGTGGACGACCCCGAAGCCACCGGCCTGGGCGCGCTTGCAACGCTCAACGACCCGTATACGCTGCGCGATCTTGCCGCCCGTGCTGCCACGGCCTTCGGAAGCGACCCGCGCGTATGGGGCGATGCCGAGCGCCCGTGCCGCACCGTCGCCATTCTGGGCGGCTCCCTGGGCGACTTTGGCGAGCTCGCCATCGCCGCGGGTGCGGATGTCGTCGTGACGGGCGAGGCGGGCTATCACGTGGCGCAGGACCTCGCTCTGCGCGGTCTGGGCGTCATCTTGCTCGGCCACGACCGCTCCGAGGAGCCGTTCGTTGATATATTGATGAACTCTGCAGTTGACGCCGGGGTCAACCCCCGTCATGCGATTAAAATACAGAACCCTTGCCAATGGTGGACTGTGACAAAAGGAGAGAACTTATGAGCGCCGGCGCTACGCTACTCAAGCTGCAACAGATCGATTTGGAGCTCGCCCGCAACAAGAGCGAACTTGCCAATATGCCGGAGCTCAAGGAGCTCGCTTCCAAGCGCAAGACCTATGTGAAGCTCAAGTCCGAGATGACCAAGCTCTACGCCCAGCGCAAGGATCTGGACATTGAGCTCGACGATCTCAACACCACCGAGATCCAGACCAATAACGCCATCGAGGCAGCTAAGAAGCGCCACGTTGACGGCTCCGACTACCGCGAGGTACAGGACCTGGAAAACGAGCTCGCCACCCTGGCCAAGCGCCTGGACAAGATTGAGCACACCCGCAAGGATGTCGTTGTCGCCCATAAGGAGGCGCTCGACCGCGAGACCCGCGCGCAGGCCATCATCGCCAAGTTCGAGGAGGGCGTGAAGGCCGATACCAACGCCGCCCGCGCCAAGGCTGCCGACCTGCAGGCTCAGATCGAAGCCGCCACTAAGGAGCGCACCGCTCTTGCCGCCACGCTGCCGGCCGACGTGCTCACCGACTACGAGCGTCTGCTCAAGCAGTTCCGCGGCTTGGCCGTCGAGACCATCCAGGGCAACATCCCCACGGTCTGCCACACCGCGCTGCAGGCATCGTCCATGAGCGACCTCAACCACGACGGTAGGTCAATTACGCACTGCCCGTACTGCCACCGCCTCCTGGTGCTCCCGAGCAAGGAAGCCTAGCGATGACGGCGGCATCCAACAATTCAATGCAACTTGAGGGAAAAACGATCCTGCTGGGCATTACCGGCGGGATCGCCGCCTATAAGTCGTGCAATATCGTGCGCCTGCTGCAAAAGCGCGGCGCACGTGTCAAAGTCGTTATGAGCGAGCATGCCACGGAGTTCGTGGGCCCGCTCACGTTCCGCGCGCTCACCAATGAGCCGGTCGCGGTTGGGCTATTCGACGACCCGTCTGACCCCATCCACCATATCTCGCTTGCGCAGGAGCCCGATCTGGTGGTCGTGGCGCCCGCGACGGCCAATATCATCGCCAAGATGGCCAACGGCATCGCCGATGACCTTATTTCCACCACGCTGCTTGCGACGCCGCGACCCATCGTGATCGCACCCGCTATGAACAACGGCATGTGGAAGGCGCCGGCGACGCAGGCCAACATGGCCACGCTGCGCGAGCGCGGTGTCCATGTTGTGGGACCCGGCAGCGGCTACCTTGCCTGCGGCGACGTGGACACAGGACGCATGAGCGAGCCCGAGGACATCGTCGAGGCTGTCTGTGAGGTGCTCAAACCCGTGCCTCAGTACCTGGCAGGCAAGCGCGGCGTCATCACTGCCGGCCCCACGCACGAACCAATCGACCCGGTGCGATTCATTGGCAACCGCTCATCAGGCAAGATGGGCATCGCCCTGGCAGGGGAGGCCGCTCGCCGCGGTGCTGCGGTCAAGCTTGTGCTGGGACCGACATCGCTCGATGTCCCCCGCGGCGTGGAGTGCGTGCGCGTGCAGACCGCCGCTGAAATGCTGCAGGCAGCGCTCAGCGCCTTCCAGACGGCCGATGCGGCAATTTGTGCGGCCGCCGTCGCCGACTATACCCCCGCCACCCCTGCGGACCATAAGCTCAAAAAGGCCAACGAACGCCTGGATCGCATCGAGCTTGTCGAAACGGTCGATATTTTGGCCGAGCTCTCGCGCCAGAAGGGCAAGCGGTGCGTAATCGGATTTGCGGCCGAGACCGATAACGTTGTCGAGTACGCCGAGCGCAAATTGGCCCGCAAGGGCTGCGATGCCATTATCGCCAACGATGTCTCGCGCGCCGATTCGGGCTTTGGAACCGACACTAACAAGGCCTGGATTGTGAGCACAACGGGTACGCAAGAACTTCCCGTGCTAACAAAACCCCAGCTCGCAGATACAATTT
>USIL01000019.1:0-11669 GCA_900554655.1 uncultured Collinsella sp. | reverse complement strand
TCGCGCCCAACGAGGCGTGCAAGACCTTCAACATGGGCGTTGGCCTGTGCCTGATTGTTGCCCCCGAGGACGAGGCCGCGGTTACCGAGGCCCTGGTCGCGTTGGGCGAGAAGCCGTTCCGCGTGGGCGAGTGCGTCGAGGGCTCCGGTAAGGTCGTGTACTCCGATGAGCGCTAACGAGCAGATGGCTGCTGCCGCGAGCCTGGGCTTTGTGCCCTACACCCGTCCGACCGGCACCGATACGGCCGAGCCGCTTAAGATCGGCGTGCTTATCAGCGGTTCGGGTACCAACCTGCAGGCGCTGATCGATCTGATCGCCGCCGGCAAGCTTAACGCTTCGATTGAGCTTGTGGTGTCGAGCCGTCCTTCGGCCAAGGGCTTGCAGCGCGCCGAGCGTGCGGGCATCCAGACGCTCACGCTGTCCAAGGATGTCTATGCCGATCCCATCGCGGCTGACGAGATCATCGCGCATGAGCTGCTCGAGCGCGGCTGCGAATATGCGGTCATGGCCGGTTACATGCGCATGGTGCACACGCCTCTGCTGGCGGCGTTTCCCAACCGCGTGGTCAACCTGCACCCGGCGCTGCTGCCGAGCTTTACCGGTGCCCATGCGATTGACGATGCGTTTGCTCGCGGCGTCAAGGTGACCGGCGTGACCGTGCACTTTGCCAACGAGATCTACGACAACGGCCCCATCATCGCCCAGCGTGCGCTGGCTGTTGAGGAGGGCTGGGACGTCGACACGCTCGAGGAGCACATCCACGCGATTGAGCACGTGCTGTATCCCGAGGTCGTGCAGATGCTCGCCGACGGTCGCGTCCACGTGCTGGAGAGCGGCAAGGTCGCAATTGACGCGCCTCGCGGCTAGCGGCGCACAGTACAATTTAGCCGAGTAGTCAGGGTGGTCATTGGCGCCAAGGCGCGCGTGGCCACCTTTTGTTTTGGGTAGTCATCGGGAACGGTCTTTAACGACTAGTCATTCAAGAACGTCGCAGGTGACTAGATGAGAGAGGTGAGCGCATGGCGGATAACGAAGCGCTGTTTACGCCTGAGCTGGTGTTTTTTGATTGGGAGTGTGCGACGCCGGATGGGGTGTTTGCGCGACTCGAGGGCGAGCTTGCACCACGTGGCTACATTGCCGACGGTTGGCTCGACGCCGTTCGCATGCGCGAGGATGCCTATCCCACGGGTCTTGCCATGCCGGCGGCAAACATTGCCATTCCGCATACCGATCCGGGGTTTGTGGCCAAGCCCTATATCGCGGTGGTGAAGCCCGCCGCGTCCGTGACATTTAACGCTATGGCTGGCATGGGCGCTCCGGTGCCGGCGCAGATCGTCATCAATCTGGGTATTGCCGAGCCGGGCGGCCAGGTCGAGGCCCTGCAGGCGCTCATGAACATCTTTATGGACGCCGATGCCGCGGCCGACGTGCTCGGCCAGACCACGCCCCAGGGCATGGTCGACGCCATCCGCCGCCACTTCTAAGGTGGGGCTGAGTCGGCACTTGGGGACTGTCCCTAACTGCCGGCTGCCAGAGCTGTCCCCTTTGCACCAAAATGGTGCAGATTAACCTGTCCCCAATGCACCAAGCGTGCCGCGGGGGCTGCGTTGTGACACAATGGCGTTTGTTCGATTCGTTATGCGAAAGGCCAACTATGGCAAATAAGAAAAAGAACTCCGAGGCCGCGCCGACGCCCGAGCAGCAGGCCCGCGCTGCCTCCAGCTCTCGCAAGAAACAGCGCAAGACGTACGTGTCTAAGACCGTCAAGATCGTCTTGGTGGTCATCGGCGTGCTGGCGATGCTGCTTTCCGTCTCGGCGATGGCGTGCTCCGGCCTTATGTCGCAGGCCGAGGACACCTCGGGCTACAAGCTGACCGGCGGTGTTGCTGCAACTATCAACGGCACCAACCTCACCGAGGACACCGTGACCAAGCAGATCATGAGCATGCGCACGTCCTACGGCTACACCAAGGACAAGGACTGGGCGCAGTATCTGGTTGACAACGACCTGACACCCAAGAAGTATCGCAAGCAGCTCATCGATTCCTACACGCAGCAGATTCTGCTTCAGCAGGCGCAGAAGGAAAACGGCGTGACCGTCTCGGACGAGGAGGTCGAGAAGGCTTGGAAGGACGCGTGCAAGAGCGCGGGCGGTGCCAAGGCCTTTAAGAAGACCCTCAAGACCTACGGCTATACCGAGGACACCTACAAGGACTCGCTCAAGGAGAGTCTGGCGCAGCAGAAACTCAAGGATGCCGTCGCGCCCACGAGCAAGCCCAAGGACAGCGAGATTGTCGATTACATCAACGAAAACCTGTCCAGCTACAACGACGCCCGCCGCTCGTCGAACATCCTGATCAAGGTTGATTCCGACGCTTCCGATGAGGACAAGGCTGCTGCTAAGGCCAAGGCGCAGGAGTGCCTGGACAAGATCAACTCCGGTGAGCTGAGCTTTGAGGACGCCGTTGAGCAGTACTCCGACGATACCGGCTCCAAGGAGAAGAAGGGCGATGTGGGCTGGGATAAGCTCACCACTTTCGTCGACAGCTACCAGACGGCGCTCGAGGGGCTCAACAAGGGCGACGTGAGCGAAGTCGTCGAGTCGACCTATGGTTACCACATCATCAAGTGTACTGACTGCTTCCATGTCGATAATCAGGTCGATGACATCAACCAGGTGCCCAAGGCCATCAAGAAGTACGTCTCCAACGTGGTGAAGACGCAGGCGGCCAGTACTGCATACAGCGAGTGGCTGGAGCAGTACAAGAAGGACGCCGACATTACCGTCAACCCCATGCCCAAGGACGTACCCTATAACGTGAGTCTGAAGGGTGTCACCAAGAGTTCGACCGACGATTCGTCGACGACTGAGTAATCATGGGGCGGTGCTCGCGCGAGTGCCGCCCACACTATTGAGGAGGATTTGCAGATGACCAACGAAGAGCTGCAGAAGGAAATGATTACGGCCATGAAGGCCAAGGACAAGGTTCGCCTGTCCATCATTCGCCAGGTTATGGCCGAGGTTAAGAACATCGAGGTCAACGAGCGTCGCGATGTTACCGAGGAAGACGTCAACAGCATGATCAAGCGTCTGATCAAGCAGACGAGCGAGACGCTGGAGATGTCCATCAAGGCCGGCACCGACCAAGAGCGTACCGACAACCTGACCGAGCAGGTCAAGATTCTGGAGAGCCTGCTGCCCGCGCAGGTTTCGGGCGAGGAGCTCGAGGCCCTGATCGAGCAGGTTATCGCCGAGCTGGGCGCCACGTCCAAGAAGCAGATGGGCCAGGTCATGGGTGCTCTGGGTAAGGCCACTGGCGGCAACTTCGATAAGCCGGCAGCAGCAAAGATCGTTGGAGCCAAACTCGCGTAATTTGTTATGCGGTTTTACCAAACCGCATAACGGCTCGACGCTGCAAACCCGTACACACGGCAATCTGACGTTCAATTTCAAGGGCGCGACCATAAGGTCTGCGCCCTTTCATTTCACGTCACCTTGCTCGCGTGTACGGGTTTTCGCTGACTTATGCTCAACAAGGGCGGTTGAGCGCTCATTGGGGACAGACTTAAATGAGTAGCCTTCATTGGGGCACTCATTTAAGTCTGTCCCCAATGAGTGCCCAACGACTAGGGCGAAGATTGCGGGTTCTTTACGGGAATGTAGTGTGGGCTGCGGAAACGTGGTTCTTTCCGTACAATAGTTCAACTCGTGTAAACGCAGGGAAGGGACATTCATGGCAGACATGATCGAGATCAAGCATCTCAACAAGTACTTTGGCGACCTGCATGTGCTCAAAGATATCAACCTCACCGTCAAACGCGGCGAGAAGCTCGTAATGATCGGGCCTTCCGGCTCGGGTAAGTCGACGCTCATCCGTTGCGTCGATTATCTGGAGGAGCCCACGTCGGGCGAGGTTGTCATCGACGGTACGCCGCTCACCAAGAAGAATCACCTGGAGATGGCTCGCAAGTATAGTTCCATGGTGTTTCAGCAGTTCAACCTGTATCCCAACATGACGGTGCTGGGCAACCTGACGCTCGCGCCCATCAAGCTGCAAAAGAAGAGCAAGGAGGAGGCGACCGAGATCGCCATCGCCGCGCTCAAGCGCGTCGGCATGGCTCATAAGGCTGGCGAGTATCCGCAGAATCTCTCGGGTGGTCAGCAACAGCGCATCGCCATCGCCCGTGCCCTGTGCACCAAGCAGCCCATCATCCTGTTTGACGAGCCGACCTCCGCGCTCGACCCCGAGATGGTCCAGGAAGTCCTTGACGTTATGATTGAGCTTGCGCAGGAGGATATCACCATGATCTGCGTGACGCACGAGATGGGCTTTGCGCGCCAGGTGGCCGACCGCGTCATCTTTATGGAGGACGGCCGCATTCTGGAGGAGGGCACGCCCGAGCACTTCTTCGATAACCCCGAGAACCCGCGCTGCCGCGAGTTCCTGTCCAAGATTCTGCACTAGGCTCGGTGATGGACATGACGGATATGACGAGGGCGGCCGTGTCGCGCCGTCGCTTTTTGCAGCTGGCTGGCGCCGGCATGCTCGCGCTGACGGGGACTGCGCTTACCGGTTGCGGCAACTCCACCAGCGGCGAGGGCTCCGACAAGGGGTCCAAGCTTGCGGCCATCAAGTCGCGTGGCCATCTGAATGCCGGCGTTAAGAAGGACGTTCCCGGCTATGGCTATTACGACACCGCTAAGGGCCGCTTTGAGGGCATGGAAGTCGATTTGTGCTACCAGATCGCCGCTGCCGTCTTTGGTGTGAG
Source organism: uncultured Collinsella sp. (assembly GCA_900554655.1). Classification (GTDB taxonomy): domain Bacteria; phylum Actinomycetota; class Coriobacteriia; order Coriobacteriales; family Coriobacteriaceae; genus Collinsella. Next base: position 6,899 of record USIL01000019.1, on the reverse strand, counting down.
CTACAAGGATGCTCGCGCCCAGGAGCTAGTCGAGTTTACCGATGTAACGCCCAAGACGCGCGGGCCGCTGATCGATAATGGCCAACTCGACGTGGTCGCGGCGACTTACACCATCACCGACGAGCGCAAGAAGAGTTGGGATTTCTCGACGCCGTACCGCACCGACTACGTGGGACTCATGGTCAAGAAGCGTTCGGGTTTTGCCTCGATTGAGGACCTGGACGGCAAGGTCATTGGTGTGAGCCAGGGTGCTACCACGCAGGGCCTGATCGAGCAGATGATCAAGGACAACGGCTTTAGCTGCAAGCCCGAGTTTAGGGCCTTTAGCGGCTACCCCATCATCAAGAGTTCGCTCGACGCCGGCAATATCGACGTCTTTGCCATGGACCGCTCCACGCTGGCCGGTTACATGAACGAGACCGTTGAGCTGCTGCAGCCCGAGGTCAAGTTTGGCGAGCAGGGCTACGGCGTGGCGACCAAGAAGGGCTGCGACCTTTCGGCCGTGGTCGATCAGGTGATTTGCGATCGCCTGGCCGATGGCTGGCTCGACCAAGAGGTCAAGACCTGGGGTCTTGTGTAGACGCATCGTCCAAGGAAGGAATCAAATGCTCGAAGGATTATTTGACGCCGACCGTTGGTCGACGACATTTCAAAACATGGGGCCCTTCTGGGAGGGCTTTGGCGTGACGCTGCAAGTGGTCGTTGCCGGTCTGCTGCTGTCGCTGGTGCTGGGCACGCTGCTGGGCGTGTTCTCTACCACTCGCTCACGCGTGCTGCGCGCCATAAGCCGCGTGTACGTGGAGTTTTACCAGAACACCCCGTTGCCCGTGCAGGTGCTCTTTATGTACATGGCCGGTCCGCAGTTTTTGCAGGCCATAACCGGTGCCGACCAGCCGGTGCGCATCGCGCCGTTCGTGCTGGGCTTCTTGGGCGTGGGTCTGTATCACGCGGCCTACATTTCGGAGGTCATCCGCACTGGTATCGAGGCGGTTCCGCGCGGTCAGATGGAGGCGGCCCAGAGCCAGGGCTTCACCCGTGCGCAGGCGTACTGGTACATCGTATTGCCCCAGACATTCAAGATCATTCTGCCGCCGCTGTGTAACCAGGCGCTCAACCTGGTTAAGAACACGTCGGTGCTGGCGCTTGTGGCCGGCGGCGACCTTATGTACCGTTCCGACAACTTTGTGAGTCTGTACGGTTACCTGCAGGGATACATCGTCTGCTGCCTTATGTACTTCATCATCTGCTTCCCGCTCGCCATGCTGGTGCAGTGGCTCGAGCGCCGCTCCAAGGAGCGTCCGCGCGGCGTGAGCCTGGCCGAGCTGGGGCTCGACAACGTAGAGGAGGCCTAGCGCATGGAAATCTTCAACGCGACCAACCTGCTCTACATTTGGGGCGGCTTTGTTAAGACCATCGAGATCTCGGCGCTGTCGATCTTTTTCTCGCTCATCTTTGGCACGGTGCTGGCGCTCGTTAAAAGCTATGCGCCCCGCCCGTTCCGTATTTTGGTGAGCGCCTATATCGAGCTGTTCCGCTGCACGCCAAACCTGCTGTGGATCCTGTTTATCTACTTTACGGTGCAGGGTTTGGACATTGTGATTTCGACCATCGCTTTTACGCTGTTCACCAGCGCTGTTATGGCCGAGATTGTGCGCGGCGGCCTCAACTCGATTCCGCGCGGCCAGTTTGAGGCGGCGCAGAGCCAGGGCTTCGGCTTCTTTGCCACCATGCGCTACATCATTCTGCCGCAGACGTTTAAGACGATCATTCCGGCGCTGTTTAGCCAGTGCACAACTGTCATTAAGGACAGCTCGTATCTTTCGGGCATTAACGTGGCCGAACTCATGTACACGGCCAACGTCGTGATGGCCCACGCGATCGACCTGTCGCAGGTGCTTATGCTCTACGGCCTGGTGTTTGCGATGTACTTTGTGCTCAACTTTGGTATCTCGCTGCTGGTTCGCGCATATCAGAGGCGAATGGTGGCAGCGTAGAATGTGGCAAAGGGACAGCCCCTTTGTCACATTGCGATTACGTCGCGCCACGAAAACGAGCTATCTACTACGTTTAACCCGCATGGGTCGACCATGCGGGTCTTTTTTGAAAACTGGCAAGCCTTTTACCTGCGGTTTTGATTTCACGATTTTCCGTGTGGTCGAGGGTAACCTGTCAAACGTAGTAGATAGGCCCATTTGGTGGCGAACGAATCAAGCCGAGGTACAAAATAGCCCCCGCCCTAGAAAAATCGTCGGCAAGGTAGCAAAAAGCCCCGCGGGCAGGAGGCTGCTCGCGGGGCAAAGAAGAGGGGCTTATTGGTGGCGGACCGAGGGGTTCGGCATGGGGTATCTGCCGCGGCCGCTCTTAAGGCATTACAGCTCGACGAGCTGGCCGGTCTCGGCGGCCTCCTTGATGGCGTTGAGAAGCGTGAGCGTCTTGACGTTATCGGCGGGGGGAGTCACGACGGGCTCGACCTCGCGGCGAACGACCTTCACAAAGTGCTTGAGCTGCATCTTGTGCGGCAGCGCCGGGTCCACGGCCGGGATCTCCATCTGCAGCGGCTTGTGCCAGTTGGAGGCGCCGTCGTAGGAGAACCGGTGCAGGCGGGGCAGCGAAAGGGCGCCCTTAGTGCCGCCGATAAAGTAGGCGTCGGCGTCGAAGGGGCGGTACTGCGGATCCTCGCGAGCGGTGGCCTCCCAGTTCCAGGGGCTGGCGGTGGCGTCAGAGATGGTCATGCTTGCGAGCGCGCCATCGGCAAAACGGACGTTGACCACGGCGGAGTCCTCGGTCTCAAAACCGCGGGCGGCGCTGGACTGCATGCCCTGGACGGCAACGGGCTCGCCCAGCAGATAGCGGAGCAGGTCGACGTCGTGAACCAGGTTAACTAGGATCGGGCCGGCACCCTTCTTGCGGCGCCACTCGACATCGAAGTACTCGTCATTCTTATAGATCATGTAGTGGAAGCTCGACACGGTGAGCTTGCCCAGCTCGCCGGCCTCGATGATCTCCTTGGCCTTGTTGACGAAGGGATTGTGGCGACGGTGCTGACCCACGAGCACGGGCACGCCAGCGGTCTCGGCCTCGGCGGCGAAGGCCTGGGCGTCCTCCAGGTCGTTGGAGATCGGCTTTTCGACCAACGGCACGATGTTGCGCTTCACAGCCTCGCGGGCAACGCCCAGGTGTAGGTCGTTGGGCGTGGCGATGATGACGGCCTCGGGCTTGACCTCGTCCATCATCTGGGCGGGATCGGTATAAAACGGCACGCCGGCGGCCTCGGCCGTGGCGCGGGCGCCCTCAAAGGCGTCGGCGATGGCGACGAGCTCGGCCTCGGGCTCCTCGGTGACAAAGCGGATGTGGTTGCGGCCCATGGCGCCGGCGCCGATAACGGCAATGCGGACGGGGTTGAGCTCAGACATTTCGACTCCTTAATACTGGTGGCGGTGGAATGCGGCAAGGGGGCGGTCCTTGCCGCATCAAGCAAAACTAGGCGGACTTCTTCTTGCTGTCGGAGACCATCATGTAGACGGTGAGCACGACGGCGATGGCGGCGATCACGATGGCGCTGTAGAAGGACTGCTGGTAGGCGGCGCTGCCGGCCTCGGCGTGATACAGCACGGCAGTGATGGGCTGGCTGATCCAGGTGGAAGCGGCGTAGCCCAAAAACATGATGCCGTAGTTGACGCCGATGTTGCTGGTGCCGAAGGCGCCACCAGTGAGCGGCGGGTAGATGACGAGCAGGGCGCCAAAGCTAAAGCCGAGCAGGGCGAGCGCCACAAAGAACATGCTCTGCGTAAAGCTCATCGACATGATGACGAGCGCGACGATGGTGACGACAAGGCTGATGAGCAGCGACTTATAGGCGCCGAGCTTGTCGATGATCTGGCCAAAGGACAGACGACCGACCAGGTTGGCGCAGGTGTTGACGGAGACGACCACACCGCCGAGGGCGACGGCCGCGGCACTCGTGGGGTCGGCGAAGAGCTGGACGGCGGCGATGGAGGCAACCTTGCCCACGAGCAGGGTGCCCGCGGTGGCGGCAAAGGCGAAGGTGACGATGAGGACCCAGAAGCGCGGGGTCTTGACCATCTCGCCCGGGGTGAGGTCACCGAAGGTGCCGGCATGCGCGCCGCCCTTGGGGGCCTCGAAGCCCTCGGGCAGCCAACCGGCCTCGGGGGCCTTCAGGAACAGGGCGGAGGCGGCGATCGTCACAAAGAAGATGACGCCGAGTGCCTTGAGGGCGTCAAAGATGCCCAGGCTCGGGATGAGCAGCGAAGCGAGCACCGGGGACAGCACGGCGGGGCCGGCGGTCGAAGCGGCCAGGGTGATGCCGGAGGCGAGACCCTTCTTGTCGATGAACCACTTTTGGCCGGTGGTGATCGCCGGGTTGTAGCCCAGGCCGTTGCCGACGGCGGCGACGAGCGAGAACCACAGGTAGAACTGCCACGGCTCGGTGACGGTGCCGGACATGAACCAGCCCACGCCGTAGCACACGGCGGCGGCGATCACGACGTTGCGCGGGCCGATCTTATCGGAGATACGGCCGGCGAAGATGCCCGTCACGGCCATGATGGTCTGAAAGACCGGGAAAGCCCAGGTAAGGGCGCTCGACCACTCGGGGTAGACGGCGAGCAGGTTCTTGCTCACGACGGAATACAGCGCGATGGAGCTGATGAAGAACATGGTGACGCACGCGGCGGAAAGCACGACGGCGCGACCCTTGTTGGAGTTGGTGGAAGCCATTGGACTCTTTCTAATCGATACGGGGGAGGAGCGGGCGTGTCCGCGGGGCCTCCCTGTCAGGTTGGTTTACTGGTCAGTCGGCTTGGCGACGCCGGACTCATCGGACCAGAGCTCGGCACCCTTGTTCTTAAGGTAGTTGTCGGCATAGGCGCGACGGCCGCCGGGCTTGGCGGTGAGGTCGCCCATCATGTTGGAGAAACCGCCGTCGACCTTGATGGCATCGCCGGTGGTAAAGTCCGAGCGCTTGGACGCCAGGAACATGACGGCGTTGGCGATATCGCTGACCTCGCCGATGCGGCGCGTGGCGATCAGACGGCTGCGGCTCTTTTCGACCTCGGGGTCGGCGTAGAAATTGGCCGACATCGGGGTCTTAACGAAGCAAGGCTCGACGCAGTTGGAGCGGACGCCGTAGGGGCCCCACTCGGCGGCGAGCATCTTGGACATCATGTTGACGCCGGCCTTGGTGGAGCTGTACACGCCCGAGAACGTCTCGGGGGAGTGGCTGGCGACGGTCGAGATGTGCACCAGGCGACCCTGGCCGGCCTTGATCATCTCGCGACCAAAGCGCTGCGAGGTGATGAAGTAACCGGTGAGGTTGACGTTGAGCACCTGCTCCCAGTCGCTCAGCGGCAGGTCCTCCATGGCGGCGAAGCGCAGGATACCGGCGGTGTTGACGAGGACGTCGACGCGGCCGAAGTTGGCGATGGTGGCGTCGACGGCAGCCTGAACCTCGGCCTCGTCGGTGGCGTTCATCTTGTAGCCCTCGGCGTGGATGCCAAACTCGGCGGCGAGGTCGGCGGCTGCGGCCTTGACCTTTTCCTCGTCCAGATCGAGCAGGACGACGATGGCGCCGTTGTTGGCGAACTCCCGGCAAATCTCGGCGCCCATACCGCCGAGCGCGCCAGTCACGGCGCAGACATCGCCCTCGAGCTTAAGCCAATTGCTCATAGGAACTTCCCTTCTTGTGCCTCCCGGTGGGCCGCTCCCATTAATCGACCCACGTGGTTTTCGCTGGTTATCGTATGCTTTGCATTTGCGCAGGTGAATTGCATATTTGTTAGAATAGCGTTAACCGTAGGTTTACACTGTGCGATGCAGATTATTCTCAATTGAGCGCGTGACCTGCGAAAACAACCCCCTGTGGCACCATGCGGTCACAGGCGCGAAAACGGGAGATTGACGTGTACGATCGACGACTTGAGGCCATATCGGCCGCCGCGGAGCTGGGAAGCTTCTCGCGTGCGGCGGCAAAATTGCGTGTGTCGACGCCGGCACTCGTCAAGCAGGTATCGGGTTTTGAGGCGGAGTTCGGTATTACGCTGTTCGAACGCTCGCACTCGGGCGTCAAGGTGACGCCGGCGGGCGCTCTGCTGGTGGACGACGCGCGCTCGATCATGCGGCAGTCCGAGGACGCGCTGCGCCGTGCCCGACGCGCGGCGGGCGATGGCGGTGCCGTGCGCCTGGGCGTGTCGATGATGTGTCCGGGGCGCCAGACGCTGTCGATGTGGACGGGTGTGCACGAGCTGGAGCCATCGTTGCGATTTGAGATCGTGCCGGTAAGCGACCTCTATGACGAGCGCGAATCCGTCATGCGCAGCCTCGGTCGAGAGGTTGATGTAGTGCAGTCGAGTTTTTCGACCCCACGCTGGGGCGACACTTGCCAAAAGCTCCGCATCGTCAATGTGCCGTTTTATATCGACGTGCCGCGCACGAGTCCGCTTGCGCGCAAGACACGCATTACGGTCGCCGACTTGGAGGGCATGCGCCTGCGCGTACTGCGCCACGGCAACGATGCCATGGACAGCCTGCGCATCGACCTGTTGGCCGACGGCGGTGTGGACGTGATCGATGCGGATAGCTTTGACTTCGCGCTCTTTAACGAGGCGGAGGAAAAGGGCGACGCGGTGCTCACCTGCGGCGCATGGTCGGGGGTGCACCCGGCCTTTGTGGGCGTGCCGTTCCTGTGCGGCCGTGAGGTACCGGTCTTTCTGCACTATCCGCTCGAGCCCACCCTCCAAGTCCAAAAATTCGTCAACGCCATGGCCCAACTCCTCAACTAGCTCATTTGGGACGGGTTTAGCGGTCCTCGCGTTGCGGGTCGGCTGTCTCGGCTGCCTTTACGCGGTTCTTATCGACGTACATGTTCTTGTCGGCCTGGGAAA